>DATFZA010000021.1:0-29411 GCA_035314765.1 Bryobacteraceae bacterium | reverse complement strand
CGAAGCTCGCCGGCGAACCGCTCTGAGCGATGCCGAAGAACGCGCTTGGCTTCTCACGCAAGCGGGTAAGCTTACCGGCGACAAGAAGCGCGCGGGAGCGCTATTCGAAGAGGCCCGCAAAACGAATCCGGCTTCCCAGCTGGCGATCGCCGGTCTAGCCAGGTTGCGGATGACGGAAGGCAACTACTCTGAAGTTGTCGCCCTGCTCGAAAAGCGCTTTAAGGTAGTCCATAGCGCACGGAACCTATACGATCTTGCCGAAGCGCTGGAGGGCGCCGGCCGGAAGGACGAGGCTGCCTCAGCCTTCCAGGAGTTCGAAACCAAGGCGCTGGCCGAGACCGAGCGTCCGTACAACGCCAATATCGAGCTGATTGGCTATTACCTGGATCGCAAATCGAATCCGGCGGAAGCGCTGGCTATCGCCAAGCGGGAAAGCGCCGTCCGGCACGATTCCCGAACCATGGCCGCCCTCGCGTGGGCTTTGTTTGCGAATTCCCGCTACGAGGAAGCCAGGATGCGGATGGAGGACGCACTGGCCACTGGCCAGCGCAATGCCGGGTATTTCTGCCACGCCGCCCATATCGCAGCGGCATTGAACGATGCGGAGCATGCAAAAGAGTTCCAGAAAGAGTCGCTGTTGCTGGACTCTGGCGCTTGTTCGATCGAGCTTCCTGTTGCTTCACTTCAAGAGGGAAAGAAGTGAAAACTGCGGTCAATAAGCACAGGCTAAAGCCTGTGCCACCTGTAGCTGGTAATACAGGCTCTAGGCTCTGCAGGTTTCTTCGGTGGGCCGTTCTCTCCTTGAGCATGACGGCGTGGTCCCAGCCCGCGCCGCCACTGCGGCCGATGGAACCGGAAGCCTCGCGCACGTTCGGCGATCGACTCGCGCATGCGACTTCAGACGAACGGATTAAAGCCTATGAGACCATGCTGCGAGCCTCCCCGGACGATTCGCGCCTGCTAGCCAACCTGGTATCGGCGCATCTGCAGAAGCTGCGCGAGACGGGGGATTACCGTTATCTGGATCAGGCTTCACAACTCGTGGACCGGATGCTGGCAAGAGACGGCGGCAATTTTGAGGCGCTCCGCTTCGAGAACGAAGTCGATCTGCAGCGTCATGATTTCCGGGCCGTCGCCGAACGATCGCGGGACATGATCCGGTACAACGCTTCCGATCCCGGTATCTGGGGGAATCTAGGCGACTCTCTGATGGAACTCGGAGAGTACGATGGCGCGCGCGAAGCTTATACGCGGATGTTCGGTCTGCGGCCGAATCTTGCGAGCTACAACCGGCTGGCATACTTACGTTTCGTCACCGGCGACGCCGACGCCGCGATCGGTTTGATGAAGGCCGCTATGGAAGCCGGCAGCGCGATGCCCGAAAACACGGCGTGGTGCTGGGCTGAGCTGGGCGACATGTACTTCAAGACCGGAAAGCTCGACCAGGCGGAGAAAGCTTATCGGAAGGCATTGAGTTTGTTTCCATCGCTGCATCGGGCCTACGCGGGTCTAGGCAAGACCACGGCGGCTCGAGGCGATGTCGCCGGCGCTATCCGGAACTACCAGCGGGCGCAGTCAATTGTGCCTCTGGTCGAGTATGCAGGCGCGCTCGAGGATCTGTTCCTAGCCGCCGGAATGAAAGACAAAGCGCGGCAACAGCGGGAGTTGCTTGAGGCCATCGAAAAGATCGGCTCAGTGACTAACGAGAAGACGAATCGCAATCTCGCTTTGATCCTGGCCGATCATAAGCGCAATCTCCAACTGGCGGTGCAACTGGTGCAAGCCGAGATCCCCGGACGACCGGACGTCTATACGTGGGATGCTCTCTCGTGGGTGTTGTTCCGGAGCGGCAGTCTCGCCGAAGCGCGGGACGCCAGCGCCAAGGCGCTGAAATACAACACGCCCGAGCCAGTCTTCTTCTATCATGCAAGCGACATTGCTGAAGCATCGGGTGATCACGAAGCAGCCCGCAAATACTCCAAACGGCTGATGGCGCTCAATCCGAAATTCGATGCGGGCCTGGCGGCGAGGGAAAGTTATTTGGCCAGAGACGGGAAATGAGGAACGCTGGCGCCGGTGCTTGCTGATATCAAAGCCATCCCGCTCTTACTTGGTCAGTAGTCTCTTCACATCTCGCTTGGCGTGAATGACGCGGACGACGCGAAGTGGTTGAGAGTTCTTGTAAATGATGAGATAGGAATGGAGCGCCCAGAACAAAACTTTGCGGTGGGTGAGGTCCTCCCGCTTATGGCCCATGCCAGGCATTTCGGCAAGTTGTCCAAACGTGACATAGAACTCCTCAAGCAGGCGGTCGGCGGCGGTGAAACTGTCTTCTGAGACGAATTCCCAGATCTCTTGAAGGTCCCCAAGAGCGCGACGGGCCAGTTCGAACCTGTTCACGCTCGCTGTCGGCGTCGCTCCGCGCTGAAGGCGCGAAGTTGGCGGAAGGCTTCCTGGCCGTCGATGGTCTCGCCCCGGTCGATATCGTCGAGACCTTCACAGATCAGACGGTCGATTTCCTCAGGAGTGTATTCCTGGCCGAGGTCACGCGCAACCAGGTAATGGTAGATGGCTTTGTTCAGAAACTCGCCGGGATCGGATGAGCGGCCAGCCCTCACTTCGGCGGCGATTAGTGTTTCCAGCTCTGGCTTTAGGGTCACGTTCATAACTAAGCTCCAGATTGCGCTCTAACCACGATTCTACGCTTCGCGCCGGAAAATGTCATCGCCGGCCGAGTGGGGCTTCGCCGAGTTATGGCGCTTTGAACTTGGCGCGCATCGCGTTCAGGAAGGCGGCCGACGCTCCACGCGGAACGCTCAGAGTCTTCCACTCCGTACCGCGGAATTGATGCGCCAGAGTCACGATCTGGCCGACATGGTATGCCGTGTGAGAGAGCGATCGCTGCAGCGCCTGCGGAACCGTGTGGGGTTCGCTACGAATGGTGATGGTCTTTTCCAGATCTTCCGGCTGGAGAGACTGCAAGGTATCGAGAGTGGCGGTCCAGCCAGCGTCCCAGATCCGCATGATCTCGGGACGATCGGGCTGGGCGGTGAATTCGGATTCGCGATCGCGATCCGGCTTCTCCCCATCCGAGGTCAGAAAATCGCTCCAGCGGGACCGCAGATTCCCGCCAATGTGTTTGGCGATGATGGCGATGGAGTTGGATTCGGCATCCGTGGCGCGGAAGAACTCCTCGTCGTTCACTTGCGAAAAGGAACGCTCGGCCAGATGCCGGTAGCGCGCGAATTCTGTCTTGGTTACTTCGATCCAATCGGGCACGGTCTAGAACTTCTTGAGTTCGTCAATCAGGGCGTTCAGGCCTTTTTTCCTGTAAAGCTGAACCAGCCGCTGTTCTTCCGGCGAAGGCGCAAGCACGCTCTGCAGGCGCGGATCGCTGAGATCGGCCCGCGAAGGCACCCACATCTTGCCATCTGCGAATTCCACATTGTTCACGAAGGCCGTCATGCTGTCGATGGAAGACGCTGGCCCGCTGCCCAATTGCGGAAACTTCAAGGTCGTCTCCTTCAGCACTTGTGCTTTCTCGCCGGGAGCGACGTTCAGCGTCGCGGGCACCGTGCCGGCCATGAACTGCCGGCCTTTGCCGTCTTTCAACAACCAACCGATTTCCAGATAACGCACCGCGCGGTCGGATTTGTTGCGGACTTCGAGCAGCGGCGCACGGGCCTCATTGCCGGCTACCTTGGCCATGCCCTCGGTCGGTTCGATGGGTGAATCCGGGAAGTGGAGTAAAGCGAACTGCACCGGCCGTTCAGGCTCCAGATTGGTGGCGCGGCTCCCGCGAGCCAGTTGCACTCCCATTCGTACTTCCATGTCCGGGCGATCGGTCTGCCGGGCCAGGCTCGCCAGAATCTCCTGCTTTAGACGCTCCGGTCCACCATCCGTCAACAGTGCTTTGAAGTAACGCCGGTCCCGCCGGGCTTCAAACTCGTAAGCGGTAAGCGTGTGACGCGACTGCAGACTGTCCGGTCCGTAGAAGGACAGATCGTCGAACAGAACGCCATCCAGACCGAGTTGCAGCGGCCCGCCCAAAGAGGTGACCGGCCGCAGCAACCTCACGTCCATATGCACCGGGAACGTCTCACCGGGAGCTATATCAAGGCTGGTCAGCGTGACCGATCCCTTGCCACCCGGAGTGGCTTCCTGCGAGTGAACCAGCAGCGTGATGCCACGGATATGCCGGCCACTGGAATTGCGAAGCGACAAGGCGGCATGCAGATCCACCATCACGGCGCCCCCGCGGGGCGTTTCGGTGGAACCGTCGTAGTCGGCGCCAATCACCACGACCGGAGAATCCTTCGGCAGGTCGATTTTCGGCAGGATGGCGCCGGATAGCGATATGGCGCCGACTACAGAAGCGGCGCTAACCAGAAAGGCAAACAGGTTACTGCTGCGCATAGTACACCCGGTTGATGGTCACCAGCCCGGTGTCGGAATCGATATACCGGGCTCCCGCCGAACCTTGCGTGTTCGAACCTTGCGTATTCGAACCTTGCGTATTCGCCGAAATGGCATTCACCGAAATGGTCAACCCGTCCGAACGCGGATGCAGAAGAGACAGCGAACCGCCATTTTCCCACACTTGAACGGATGCGCTGGAAGCTTCGACCATTGTCACAGGTCGGGTCTCGTCCGCGATCCCCGGCTCAGCCACCACCCGGTTACCGATGCGATCGAACCGAATGCCACGCAGCGTAGCGAGCAAGTGCTCCGCTTGCGGGCCGGGCAGATTCAGCCAGAAGGCAATGGTGAAAACGACCGAAGCGACGGCGAGCGCCCAACCGGCGTTCCAGCGAAGCCAGCTTGGCTTGGGGCGAACGTGGTCGAATCCCGAAGGGCGGTCGAAGGCGGCGATCGCTTCGCCAGCCGCCAGTCCCACTCGGATATTTCCAGCCATTTCATTCGAAAGTTGATGCCAGTCGAGACCGGGCGGCAGTTCCCCAGTCAGATTTTGGACAGCCTGACGGTCCGCAGAGAAGGCGGATACCTGCTTCCGGCATGCGGAACACGTCATCAGGTGGCGCGCGACCGGCGACGAATCGATCCAACCGAGTTCGCCACCCGCAAAAAGGGCCAACCGGGCTTGAGGAGGGTGTTGGCGGAGTTTCAAGGCGCGCAGCTTCTTCCCGGTGAGCCACTTCGTCCCGGTGAGCCACTTCGTCCCGGTGAGCCACTTCATGAGAAGGCCCTCCGTTCCATGTAGCGCCGGAACTTGATCCGGGCGTTGGCGATGTGGGAACGGACTGTCGCTTTGGAGCAATTCAACTGCTTGGCCACTTCCTCGGCCGGAAGGCCTTCCACGTCACGCAGTACCAGGGCCGCCCGTTCGCGGCCAGTGAGAGCCGCCAAACCGTCTTCGAGATAGTCCCGATGTTCGTTGCGCAGGACGGTTTCTTCCGGTGTTGCGGAAGGCTCCCGCAAGGGCTCGACCAGTCCGTCAATCTCGCAGAAATTGACTTTGCCGTTGCGGCGCAGGAAATCGATGGCGGTGTTGGAAGCGATACGGGACAACCAATGGGCGGCTTTTTCGGGGTCTTTGAGCTGATCCTGGCGCTGCAGGGCCTTAATGAACGCTTCCTGGGTTAAGTCTTGCGCGTCGGCCACATTATCGACGATCCGGTAGATCAGCAGGAACACCCGCCGCATGTTTTCGGTAATAAAGCGGCTTTGCAGTTCCTGACTGGCCTGGAAGCCAGCGTCGAGTTGGGAGGGGGCGCCTCGGTCGCTCATGGTTCTTCGAACCGGGATCTGAATCGGGCTCCGAATCGGGAAAGACGTCGCCATTTTACCTACTATGGCTTGACGCGAAACTTCGCAAAACGTGCAGTGTTCCCGGCTGCTAATACATCGGCCTTCCTAGCTTAAATTGTATAGCGCGAAGGTCCCCTCACTAACGTTCGGGGCTAGACGGGCCCGCGAATCGATCCCGTCGGTAGGGAAACGACTGCGCGATTCCTCGGACGGACTGGGCCTCTGTAGCCCAGACATTCCCGCTATTCTTGGAGGGGGCCAGACCAGTACCCGGGCCGCGTGCGGACTTCCAGATTCGGGCGGTTGACGACCACTTTGATGTCGTGATACCCACCCTCTTTCGTATTGTTTGGGCTGTAGGCCAAGAGGTACTGGCTGTGAAGTTCCTCACCCAGCGCGGTGGTCACTCGCTCCAGGGTCTTGTTGGTGACAAAGGTGTATTGCTTTCCACCGGTAAAGCGGGTGAAGACGTCCACGGTGTCGTCAACGAACAGGCCCTTTACTCCCTTGAAGATATCCACAAACACCGGGATGTAGTTGCCATTGTTGTAGATTTGGTCCACAGTGGTAGGCGTCTGCGCAGCGCCACCCGGTACGTGCTGAGCGGTCGTGGGTATGGGTTCGGGACGGGGATACTTCGGCTTCTCCGTGACTTTAGCGACGAAGCTCGAAACATCGATGGCATAGATCGAAACATTCGCGAACTGCGCCTCGTGGAGGGTCTCGCGCAACCTCGACTCACTGGCTTTGTCCCGTTTCTCCGAAATCAGCAGAATCACGCGGCGGCGGCTCTTGTCGCGTCCGCGCAGCATTCTGATCGCCTCCGCAACGGCGTCGTTCAGACGGCTGTTGTACCCGCGCGCCGTGAGAGACTTCACGGCCTGCTCGATCTTGCCGGGATCGCTAGTGAAGTCCTGATAGAGCTTGACTTCGTGATCGAAAGCCAGCACTGCGGCTTCGCCGTTCTCACCCACCACATTGTTGGCCAGCAACAAACCGTCGGCCTGAATTTTCGGCAGTATCTCCTGCAGATTGTTGCTGCGCTGAATGGCGATCACCATCGAGATAGGGGCAAAGCTGACATCGGCGGTGATGTTCTGCGGAACACCCTTGTCATAGAGGGTGAAATCCTGCAGCGTGAGACCGTTGATATAGCTGCCGTTCTTGTCCAATACTGTTGTCGGAGCGACAACGTTGAAGACCGTGGTCGAGATTTTACCTTCGTCGCTGGGAGTAGGTTCGGGATTGACGCTCGAATTGGCTGCCCGGTTGGGATCCACCTGCCCCGGTTGAATCTGCGCAAATCCAAGCGAACCCAGCAAGATACCCGCGGCGAGCAACCTCATATTTCTAGTTTGGCACAGACGCATGGCCAGTCCTCCCTTCTATCAGATCCACTACATGCGGGATGAGTTTCGAGACAATGTCGAAACACTCGACCGCTCCCTTGGGGGAGCCGGGAAGATTGACAATCAGCGTCCGGCCGCGCGTTCCGGCGGTTGCACGGGAAAGTACGGCGTTGGGAGTGAACTTGCGGCTCTCGATACGCATCAGTTCTCCTAGACCGGGAATTTCTCGCTCGATCACATCCCGAGTCGCTTCAGGAGTGACGTCCCGGAGGGCCACGCCGGTTCCACCGGTCGTCAGAATGACGGAATTGAGCCCGGAATCGGCCAATTCGCGTAGCCGCGCGCCGATCTGATCGCGCTCGTCCGGGAGAAGCCCTGTGTAGGTTACGGTCCAGCCCAGTTGTTGCACGCTTTGCTGAAGTCTGGCGCCGGACACATCCTCGCGCGCGCCCGCGACCGAGGAATCGCTGAGGGTCAGGATGGCCACGCGGATCACCGTCGGAAGTCTCCGCTCTTGCCGCCGGTCTTCTCCACCAGATACAAGTCTTGAATCTCGATCCCTTTATCCAGCGCCTTGGTCATGTCATAGATGGTCAGCGCGGCCACTGCGGCGGCGGTGAGCGCCTCCATTTCGACGCCGGTTGGTCCGGTGGTGGAAACAGTGGTTTCAATACGCACGCCGCCGGCTTCCACGCGTGCCTCCACGGCGATGTGGGTCAATGCAAGTGGATGGCACATCGGAATCAGTTCCGATGTTCTTTTCGCGCCTTGAATGCCGGCGATGCGGGCAACTTCGAGCGGATCGCCTTTGGGGTTGTCGGGAAGTTTGGCCAGCACGTCGGGGCGAATCCGGACGAATGCATGTGCGCTGGCCGTGCGGTGCGTCGCCCGCTTGTCCGACACGTCCACCATGCGCGCCGATCCGGACTGGTCGTAGTGGCTTAGCTCGCTCATTCTATTTCAGCAGCACCGGAATGCTCTCTCCAGGCGCCCACTCCATGCGCTCGGGATCGGTCACGATAAACGCGTCCGCCCGCGCTAGCGCAGGCAGATCTCCCGATCCGCCGAAAGGGGCTGGCGTGACCTGTGCACCATCAGGCGAAAGGAACGCGGGCAGAAAACGAGTGAGGCCGGGCTTCTGGCGAACTGGCGCGGTCAACCGGCACGAGAAGAACGGCAGGCGAGCTTCGTTCCGGCCGCCCAGGAGCTCTACAGCCCCGCGCGCAAACACTTCAAACGTGACTAGCGCCGAACCAGGGTTGCCCGGCAATCCAAAGAAGAATTTGCCGCGGGCGCGGCCGAAGACCAGCGGTTGGCCGGGCTGGATGCGCACGCGATCGAAGAAAAATTCCGCGCCCAGGTCGGCGAAAACACGCTCCACGATGTCGTACTTGCCGGCGGAAACGCCGCCGGAAAGCAGCAAGAGGTTGAAACGAAGACCATGCTCGATGAGTTCGCGGGTCGCGGCATAAACGTCCTGCGCCACCGGAAGCACGATCGGCTTGCCTCCCGCCCGTGCCACCTGGGCCGCCAGCATAGGAGAGTTGGTGTTCCGGATTTGATGGTCGAGGACGGGAAGCGGACCGTCGACGAGCTCGTCGCCGGTGGCCAGAATCGCTACCTCCGGCTGCCGGTAAACCACCACCTGAGCCAGGCCCGCCATCGCCAAGACACCGATGCACGCGTGATCGAGCCGTATACCGGGCTCCAGGATCACTTCGCCCGCCCGTGCTTCCGACGCTTGCGGATTGACGTTCTCACCAGGTTGGACTGCCCGGTCCGTGGCCACTTTGGCGCTGGTGACGGTCGCATATTCGACCATGACCACGGCGTTGCCGCCAGCGGGCATGGGCGCGCCCGTCATGATTTCAACTGCTTCTCCCGGCTGTAACTCGGCGCGAAAACGCTCGCCAGCCCGGACTTCGCCCACCAGGTGAAGCTCTCCGGGAAGATCGCTTGCGCGCACCGCAAAGCCGTCCCGGACCGAACGCGGGAGCGGGGGATAATCGCGGTCGGCGGCGATGCGCTCCGCGAGGACGCGGCCCGCGCAATGCCCGATGGGGACCGTTTCGGTTTCCGGATTTCCAGGAGAAGCGCCGACCGTAGAAACCACGCACCGGCGAGCTTCGAGGAAGGTCAGTGTCGCCACCTGCTCATTGTAGCTTTGCAGAACGGCTGGAGGGGGAATAGCTGCGAAGGAGGCCCGGAAAATCCGGTCAATAGAACATTCAATACAGAAATTGATTAAATCATTATGCAACCAAAGTGACTACGGCTGCGCAGTCACTTTAGCTGCAACCGATTCTTAAGCGCGCCGTCTCTTGCGCATTTGACCAATGCCGAGAAGCACTAAACCGGGCAAAATCAACAGCCATGAACCAGGCTCGGGAGTAGTTCCGCCGGTTCCAAGCGTGATCCCACCGCCCGGGCCGGTGAGGTACCCGTTGGCGCAGGCGTATGAGGAATCATAGACCGTGAACGCGCTGTCCAGAAAATTGGCGGGAGCGCTGAAGGTGTCCGTGATCGTATAAGTGCCGTTGTTCACGCCATTGGCGCCGGGATTCGTAATCACACTGATCGCTCCCGTCCCGCCTGCAACGGCGGGTTGGCCGCCAGCGCCTAACTCGACGAAGATGCCAGGCCGCGGTATCTCATCCGTAGGGATACCACCCGCTGTCATGACCGTCTGCGAGGTCTGAAAGCTATTTGCTTTGTACAACTGCCCGGCACTGTAGCCGTTGTGGGGAGTCAAAACGAGACCGTAGTCGCTCCCGTTCCAGGAGAACAGCACGTCTCCGATGCCGAAGCTGGCGCTAGTTTGCAAATATTCATACGCGGGAATCGAGGTGTCACCGGCGATTGAAGTCCCGTAGTCGGTGTCGATGCTAACTGTCCAGAGTCCGCCGGCCATAGTAGGCGAAGTGATGGTCACGCTGAAAACTTCATAAATGGGCGCGTTATTCGGTGGCGCAATAATGCAGCTTGAAGTGACCCCGGGATTGCAAGAGTTGCCGTTCACATCCTCGGGCCCGGTGATGGTGATGGATCCGGCGACCGCGACGATAGACGTCAATATCAAAATACAGCATAAATGTTTCAATGAAAAAAATTCCTCCAGTCTTAGTACCTTACCCTGAGTAAGGGCTAAATACAATTCTCCAAAGGAATTAGGCGATCAGCTTAGTACGAAGTGACTTTTTTGTTCCTGAACTGATGGATTAGTTTTAGTACGAAATAACGAAAAAAGTACTAGGTACTATGATCCGTAAGAACTCGGCTTCAGTGTTTTCAGAGAGTTCGCGTGCAGGTGCGCCTCGATCGTTGAAGCCGGACGGACATCCGCTCGTTTCAACTTGAGCGAAGCGCTTTACAGCCGTTTCAGGATGCCACGCAAAGGAATGCGCGCCCAACCGGGCCGGTCGGCCAGATCGTGCGCGAGTTGGTCGATGGACTCCTCGAGGAGAAACCCATCAAGCAGGATCCCGAACTCTTCCTCATTCGCGGGGAGAAATGCGTTACCGGCGGCTGCGCCGCGGTAGCCTTTCAGGAACTCCGCGCCGACCCACGCGTACCAGGCGTCCGACCAGGCTTCCAACTCGCCTGCGCCCTCGGGCCGAAGGCGTACTCCGGGGACCCGGCCAAACAAAACGGCGTAGGCCGCGTATTGGAACGAGCACAACATGCTGGCCACATCCCGCAGCGCCGATCGCTTGATCCGCCGTTCACTGAGCGGGCGCGAGAGATCGCCTTCGAAATCGATGAAAACGAAGTCTTTGCCGGTATGCAGCACCTGATTGAGATGCAAGTCGCCATGAATCCGGATGCGCAGGCCATCGATGCTCCGATCGCGAATGGGCCGGAACCGGGCGAGGAGTGCGTTCTGCTTTTCGAGCACCTTACTGGCGTCCGACTGAATATCGGGAGGCAAACCGGCCAATTGCAGACGCAGTGTTTCGAGCGTGCGAGTAGCCGCTCCCATCATGCGATGGTAGATGCCGAGCCGGTAATGAGCGCTAAATGGCTCGGGAGCGAATTCAGGCGCGCCGTCCGCTACCGCGCTGGCCAGAGCCAGGTGCAGTTCCGCCGTCCGCTTGCCCAGCAATTGCGGCGATGGGGCATAGGCGCCCGATAGTTCCTTCAAGAGTTGCGGATTCCGGCGATCTTCCGGGGAGCGGGCCAGGCCCTGCTCGTAAAACTGCCCGAGTGCGTCAAGAGTATACTGCCAGGCGCTGCCCTGATTCTCAACGAAGCTTTGCAGCATGGCCATCTGCATGGGTTCGGCGCCCGCGGCGCGATACTCGATGGCGCCGGTGAACTGTGGGACGTGAGGGAAACCGTGGCGGGTGAGAAACTCACCGATCTCGATATCCGGGTTCGGTCCGGGCTCGATACGGCGGAATAGCTTCAGGATGAAGCGGCCGCCGTAGATTATGGAGTTGTTGCTCTGTTCGGCGCGTTGCACCTGTGGCTCCAGCCGCCGGTGGTCTGGCCCCCAGACCGAGCGGAAATTGCGCGAGTGCGAACCCGCCATTTCGCCGTGCAAGCCGCGAAACCTGCGGCGCCGCCCCATGGCATTGAGCAGTTCGTCTGCAAACGCCCGACTCCAGATTGCGCTATAGAGGAGCGCCGTGTTTCCGTCCGGCGTCGTCAGCCGCACAAAAACCGTGTCTGAAAATGAAGCGTACACTTCGTCAACCATTGGACCGGTAGCGGTCGCGGCCATCAACACGTACACTTCCGGATCGCCTTCGCCATACTCCACCTGGGCCAAGAGAACGGTCGAGGTGGTATTCGGAATGGCAATGACGTCCATGATTTCGACTTCGCGAATCGGCCGGCCTTTACCGAGAAACCAACGTCGTCCTTGCAGGTACGGCGTCAACAGACGGGTAAAGACGGCGAGGTTCCGCCCTTCGAATAAGTGGTCGAGAGAACCCACTTGCCACACCGGCTCGCGGTCTGTTGGACCTGTTGCTGACTCGCGAATGGCGTTGCGGGTTTCGAGGGAAAACCAATAGAAGCCGTGCGCGCCCAAGGTCATCTTATAAGGCGCATCGCAAATCACCGGAAACTCCGCCTTGCCGGACAACTCAATCGGCGCACGGTCTTTGAACTGCGAGAGGTTCAGCTCGGCAGGTTGCGGAAAGCGCGAGAGATTGGCGACTACGAGGATATCTTCGCCTTCGAAACGGCGGAGGAAGGCCAGCACCTTGCGGTTGGCGGGATGCAGGAACTCCAGCGTTCCGCGGCCAAACGCCTTGTAGAGTTTGCGCTGTTCGATGAGCTGTTTCATCCACCAGAGCAGAGAACTGGGATTTTGCTGTTGCGCCTCGACGTTTACCGATTCGTAGTGGTACTCCGGGTCGATAGTGACCGGCAGATAGAGCTTTTGCGGATTGGCATTGGAGAAACCTCCGTTGCGGTCGGCGCTCCACTGCATGGGAGTCCGGACGCCGTTGCGGTCGCCCAGATAAATGTTGTCGCCCATACCGATCTCGTCGCCGTAGTAGAGCACCGGCGTTCCAGGCAGGGAGAACAGCAGGGCATTCATGAGTTCGATTTTGCGCCGGTCGTTGCCGAGTAAAGGCGCCAGGCGGCGCCGGATGCCGAGATTGATCCGCATTTGCCGGTCGTGCGCGTACACGCGATACATATAGTCGCGCTCTTCGTCGGTGACCATTTCGAGCGTTAGTTCGTCGTGGTTGCGCAAGAACGTGGCCCATTGGCAATTGGGGGGAATGGCGGGCGTTTGGTCCAGAATCTCCATGATGGGGTAGCGATCTTCCATGCGCGTGGCCATGAACAGCCTGGGCATCAAGGGAAAGTGAAAGGCCATGTTGCACTCGTCGCCGGCGCCGAAGTAAGCGATGGCGTCTTCGGGCCATTGGTTGGCTTCGGCCAGGAGGAGGCGGCCGGGATACTTCGAATCCACATGACTGCGCATTTCTTTAAGAAAGGCGTGCGTTTCCGGCAGATTTTCGCAGTTGGTATTCTCACGCTCGTACAGATAGGGAATAGCGTCCAGACGGAAGCCATCGACGCCCAGATCCAGCCAGAAGTCCATCACCTGCAAAATCGCGGCGCGCACCTCCGGATTGTCGTAGTTGAGATCGGGCTGGTGCGAATAGAAGCGATGCCAGTAGTAGGCCTTGGCTAACGGATCCCAAGTCCAGTTGGAAGTCTCGAAATCCTTGAAGATGATGCGGGCGTCGCGATACTTTTCGGCGGCGCTGCTCCAGACATAATAATTGCGCCAGCGGGAGCCCGGCGCCGCACGGCGCGATTTCTGAAACCAAGGGTGCTGGTCGGAAGTATGGTTGACCACCACTTCCGTAATGACGCGCAATCCACGCCGGTGAGCCTCGCGCAGAAAATTCTGGAAGTCGCGCAGCGTGCCGTAGGCTTCATGGACGTCGGTGTAGTCCGAGATATCGTATCCGTCGTCGCGCCAAGGAGAGGGGAAGAAGGGAAGCAGCCAAAGCGCGGTTACGCCGAGATCCTGAAGATAATCCAGCTTGCTGGTGAGTCCCCGGAAGTCGCCCATCCCGTCGCCGGAAGTATCGAGGAAGGCTCGCACGTGGACTTCATAAAGAATTGCGTCTTTGAACCAAAGCGGGTCGTTGTCGAGCGGAAAAACCATGCCCAATGTAAGGACTCTCGCGGGAGGCGAGGGTTACCAGGAGGAATCTGTAAGCGGCGATTCAGCCGCTGGGGGAACACCGCTGAAGATTCCTGACATCCGCAGCAGTGTCCACGCCCCCTTGAGGATCGCTACCCGTCAGGACGCCGCGGCGAAGGTGTTCTCGTCGGCCGAAGGACCGTACATGGCGGGTACGGGAATGTTATTCAAGCGCAGGTAGACCGACAATTGGCCGCGATGATGGATTACGTGATTCATGATCATGCCGCGGATGCAGGCGATGCGCGGCATCGTGAATATGACGTTGCCGCCAGACATCAAGCTCCAGTTCCGCATCATGTCCTGGTCCGTTGCCTTCACTAGGGCAGCTTGGGCCTCTTTCACATTCTTGTCGAAAAAGGCGAGCAGATCCGCTGAGGACTTCGGTTCGTAAGGAACCATGGGTTCGCCGCCGGGAGGGGCGAAGTCCAACTTTTCCGTCGTGAGCGTGGTATTCATCCAGCCGACCATTTCGGCCACGTGCGTGGCCAGCCGGCCCATGGTCATGGACCTTTCGTGCGGTTTCCAGCCGAACTTGTCGGCCGGGACGCGCTCCAAAAGCTTGCGGGTAGTCGCTGCCTCCTGATCCAACTCAGGTATTAAGGACTGACTGATTGACATTAGAAAGCCTCCCTGTCGAGTATAGCTTGCACAGAGGAGTCCCCTCACTAACGTTCGAGGCTGGAACCACCGGGAATCAGCCAGAACCTCCAACTAGCCCCGAACGTGAGTGAGGGGACGCAACGGGTCCGGAACTAGGCCGAACGTTAGTGAGGCGATGGCACGGTTCGGAATTCGCTCGTAAACATTAGTGAGGCGTTCGCTTGGTAACCTGAAAGCATGCGCCCACTGTTGGCTCTTCTGGTTCTGACCGGTTCCGCGTTACTGGCCCGCGAGTACGGTCCGGCCGAGGGATCGAAGCTGCCTGCGTTCAGCCTGCCCGATCAGGACGGGAAGATGCGTTCGTTAGAGAGCGTGCTGGGGCCGAAAGGGGCGCTGATTGTCTTTTACCGCTCGGCGGACTGGTGACCGTTCTGCAAAGCCCAGCTAGTTGAGCTGGAACAGAACCAGGCGGAGTTCAAGAAGCTCGGTTTGGGGATCGCGGCCATCAGCTATGACAGCGTGGCGATTCTGCACGATTTCGCGGCGCGAAAAAACATCCATTTTCCGCTGTTATCCGACAGCGACTCCGCCGTGATCCGGAAAACGGGCTTGTTGAACGATACGGTGGAACGCGACACGCCGTACTTCGGCATTCCGTACCCGGGCATGTTTGTGCTCGACGCCAGAGGCGTCATCACGGACAAGTATTTTGAAGACGACTATAAGCAGCGCGACACGTCCGCGAGTGTTCTGGTCCGGCGATTTGGCATGCAAGCTGCCGCGTCCGGCGGTCAAACGGAAACCAAACAACTTCGGCTATCGATCGCGGCCAGCAATGCAACGGTTCGCGCCGGGGAACGGGTCGCCCTGGAACTCGACATCGAATTGAAGCCGAAGATGCACGTTTACGCGCCGGGCGTACAGAGCAGCTATCTTCCGATTGAATGGACGATGACGGATTCGCCCGTGGCGGTGGCTCATGAGGTCAGTCTGCCCAAACCGGAAATGCTAAGGCTGGAGGCGATCGGCGAAACCGTTCCAGTATTTACCGGCAAGCTGCGCCTGGTCCGGGACATTACCCTAGCCGACGACGGCAAGCTGAAAGCGGCTCTGGACGCAGACGGGAATTTTTCAGTCGAAGGAGTGCTGCGCTATCAAGCCTGCGACGATCGCATTTGCTACATCCCGAAGGATCTGCCGCTGAAGTGGAAGTTTCACTACGATGCGTTAGACCGCGAGCGGTCGCCCAAGGAAATTCAGCACAAACCGCGGTAACTCGCCAGAAGCGCTGATCGCTGCCGAGTCGGGTGATTCTGGTCTCGCGCAAAGCCGGGGAACTCGCCGGGGCGGAGGCGGAAGCGCGCGGCCGGTCCGCGCGGCACGGGCCACACCAAGTTTATTGCGCGGTGAGCTTGTCCATGACGAACTTGAGTGGTTGGTCCTGCTGGGCCGCCGGACAGTTTGGTGGCCGCGCGCGCCACAACTGCTCGGCGCGACTCACATCCATTTCCGCCGTTTCGTTGGTAATAATACTGCCTTTGGCGTTCGCGCTCATGCCGCCTGTGTCGGGAGCCTGCGCCGGTTCACAAGCCGACAGATCGTCCATTACTCGCGCCAGCAAGCGCGTGCTGCGCTCGCATTTCTCCGGCAGCGAGAGCCGGCGTGGGGTGGGATCGAGCGAGACAATTACGCCGAGCGTCTGCAGACGCTTGGCGCTTTCTACGTCGGTTCCATCGTGCCGCACCGCGTTCATGAAAGCTCTTTGCGCGGCGCCGTAGTCGCCGCGATGCAACTCCGCTTCCCCTAGTCCGCGATAGGCAACAATGTCGGTGGGATTCGTTTTGAGGAGCGCCTGGTACTGGTCGGCCGCGCGGGCGGGCGATCCAGCGGCCAGCAGCAATTCCGCGACTTTTCGGCCCATGGCAGGATTGTCCCGCGCCGCGGCCTGCAAGGGAAGCAACTCGGCCAGCAATTCATCCTTAGCCCCGCGTTGGGCCAGCCAGTCAGCCAACTCCAGGCGGACGCGTTCGCGGTCGGCGGCGCCGCCATTCGGCCAGACGCCATAGATGGCGCGGTGGTAGAAAGAGTCTGCCTGGCTGGCTTCCCCTTTTGTCCTGGTCACACGCGCCATTAGAAGATTGGCGCGGCCGTCGTTGGAATTCTGCTCCAGTTGTTCGCCGACAATGGAATCGGCTCTCGCCACGTCTCCGGCCGAGAGCAAAGCTTGCGCATAGCCCAGCGCATAGTCCGGACTGGTTCGAACCAGGAAATGCGCACGCTGATAGCGAACTACCGCTTCCCGCGCGTTTCCGCTGGCCAGCAGGCGTTGAGCTTCCTGCGCCAGCCCGGCCGCCTCCTTTTGCAGTTCGCTCTGTTCCAGGTTGGCCAGATAGCGGTCGATCGAGAACAGCGCCAGCATGATCGCGGCGATCGAGACGATAGCTCCGGCGGCGATCCGGTTCATGATTTCATATCCCGGCTCATTTCAAACCCGGGTTCATGCAAGCCATAGGCGTCTAACGTTTCTGGCAGTGTCACGACGCCGAGCAGTTTGCGGGCGTCGGCCCGGCTCACCACCGGAAGAACGTCAATGTCCGCTTCTCCCATCTTTTCCAGAGCCAAACTGAGAGGCTGGTCGGGATGAACGTAGGGAAAAAGCGAGCCGGGCTTGACGATATCGGAAACCAGTTGCGCCCTGTTGGCGGTGGCGGCTTGAGCGCGCGTCATCAATCCCCAAAGAGTGCCGTCCATGGCCACCAGCCACGCTCGGCGGTTGGGCTCCGCCAGCCGGTCTTTGATTGAGTCCAAGGTGGCATAGGCGGGCAAGGGAGGATCCTGGTGCATGATATCGCTGACCAGCAAGCGCGACAGGTGTTCACGCATCTCGTCGCCGGGAAGCGAGACGCCTTCCTGATGCGCCAGCGCGTCGTAGATGGGCTGCCGCTGCAAGCGATTAGAGACGAAAAAGCTGATCAGATTAGCGATCATCAAAGGCACGATGATCGAGTAGTCGCGCGTCATCTCGAAGATCATGATCACGGACGTGAGCGGCGTGCGAACGATTCCGGCAAACGCGGCGCCCATCCCCACCAGCGCATATGCGCCGGGAGTTGCGGTCCAGGCGGGGAAAAGGTAGTGCGCCACGGTTCCCACCGCTCCGCCCATGGTCGCGCCCATGAACAGGCTGGGGCCGAAAATGCCGCCGGCATTACCCGACGCGTAACAGGAAGCTGTAGCCACGATTTTGAGAATTGCCAGGATCACCACCGTCCGCAGCAGCATGTCGCCGCCCAGCACCTTCTCCACGTAGTCGTAACCGACGCCGAGCACTTCCGGCATGAACAACCCCATCACGCCTACCAAAAGGCCGCCGGCAACAGGTTGGAGCCATACGGTGGACTTCGGCAGGCTCTTAAACCAAACGCGCTCCCACAATAGGAGTTTAACGAAGGCTACCGATCCCAGACCGACGATCAGGCCGAGGACCGCGTAGACCAGAAACTCGGCTGGATCGACCAGATGATAGGGCGGGACGTGGAACAGAGGCTCATCGCCGAGAATCAGGTGCAGGACCATCCACGAGGTCGCAGAGCTGAGAACCACGGAGCCGAGCACCGGGGCATGCAGATCGCCCAGGACCTCTTCGAGCGAGAACAGCACCGCCGCGATAGGGGTGTTGAATGCGGCGGCTAAAGCAGCGGAAGAGCCGACCGGGATGAGGGCCTTTAGGTTTTGACCGTGGAGACCGAAGCGCCGTCCGAGCACCGAGGCGATTCCAGCTCCGATCTGAACCGACGGACCTTCGCGTCCCAGGGCGATTCCGCTGGCGAGCGACGCGGAACAGCAGAAGAACTTGCCGAGAACGGTCTTGAGGGAGATGTAGCCGTCGGTGAGGTAGATGGCGAATTTGGTTTGCGGAATGCCGCTGCCGCGAGCTTCGGGGAAAAATCGCCAAAGCAAATACCCGGTGAAAAGAGAGCCCAGGGCAGGCACCAGCGCGCGCCGCCAGGCGGCTTCTCCCGCCGGATACATCCGCGCGGCCAGCCGGCCGGTGAGCAGAATAAAAGCGACGACGACCAGACCGACGAGCGCGCCGATAACGACGCTGAGCACCAGACCGACCTGATTGTCCGCGGCGTTCTGTTTAACGGGGAACTTAGGCGCCTTGAGCCTCACGCCTCAACCATTATGCCCTGCGTGACTGCGTTTCCCCTATTGCGCCCGCGCAAACTCAAGCTTCTCTGTCTTCCCAGGAGGGGAGATCGGGAGGAGTTCCACCTCCAGCGTCTTGCCGTCGTCGAGGAGATCGTAGCGGCGCTTCACCACGTTGCCGCCGTGAACTCTCAACTCCACCAGCTTCGGACCATTGAACCAAAAGGAGGTTTTCTCGCTATGGCCGGAGTCTTTGATTTCGCACTCCTTGCCTAGCTCGTTGCAAACATAGTCCGCCTTGAGGCTGGATCCGCTGTATTCCTGGACGTGGATCTGATCCGGTGTCTGCGCCAGGACCCAACGCAAGTTTCCATCCGACTTCGATTGCCACTTGCCGGACAGATCCGGTTGAGTCTGCGAAAACCCGTTACCCGCCAGGGTGAGACACGTCAACGTAAATAGAGTTCGCATCGCCTACCTCATTTCTCTAACACCACTGGTGTTTCCGAAAAGCCGGCACCCATATCGAACCCCGAACGTCAGTGAGGGGACTGGCGCTCGATCCCCTCACTGACGTTCGATCCCCTCACCGGCGCTCGATCCCCTCACTGGCGCTCGATCCCCTCACTGGCGCTCGATCCCCTCACTGACGTTCGGGGCTAGACAGGCGCATGCTTCCGCCTGGCTCATTGACAGCTTCCGGAAACCCCTGCACTAGCTGGACTGCGTAATGTGAGCCCGCCGATTCTTTTGCCAGCAGGTTTCCGTCTCATCGGTACAAACCGGGCGTTCCTTGCCATAGCTGACGGTTTTCAACTGATTGGCAGGCAACCCGAGCGTGACCAGGTACTCTTCCGCCTGTTTGGCTCGCGCTTCGCCCAAGGCGAGATTGTACTCGCTCGATCCGCGCTCATCGCAATATCCTTCCACGACCAGCCGGAAGTCCGGATATTGCCGGACGATGTCGGACAATGTCTTGGAATCCTCTTTCAAAGCGGCTAAGGCGTCTGGCCGCAGCGATTTCTTGTCGTAGTCGAAGTAAACGTCTTGAATGCGGTCAAGCAACTCCTGGATCTTTTGACGTGTGGCGGCGTCAGGCAGTCGGCTGGAGGCGTTAGTCTGGGTATTCGACCTGGATGGCGATTCCGCGGAGGGTCGCGCGTAGGGCGAACTGGCCGCTGGCTTATTTGCAGCCACGGGCTGTGGCGGGGACGGCGCTTTGGCCACGACTTTCTTGGCGCAGCCACCGAAACCAAGACAGAGCGCAACGAGTGCCGCGCCGCCTAACAATTGAAGTTTTCTCATAGTTCCTCTCTCTTCTCGCAGTCCTCTTACTATCGTTCACTCGGTTAGATACCGTTTTTTCAACAGAGTGCAGTGTATTTTTGCTATAGAGTTGCTGTCTTTACATTAGGGTGGATAGGGGCATTTCGAAATCACGTCGATCCGGTATTTTCGCTGGTTGTGCAAAATACCGGGCCGGCGGGATGGCGGATCATGTAAGCAAGGCGATATTGTGGGACGGAAGCGGTTGGACGAAATAAATGCGTGAGCGCCCCACTATCGTTCTGCTCTGCGGATTCGGCGGGTTGCTGCTGTTGATGGCCGGGGCCGAAACCGGAGCCCTGTTCTTCTTGAGCAGCCTGCGGAGCGATAATGTCCGGCTTCAGCAGCGCTTCTTAGCGCGCAACCGGCAGTTGGAACAGATCCGGTCTTCCATTTACCTTTCCGGAACTTATGCACGCGATTCCCTGCTGGCGCCCGAGCCCACCGGCGCGCAAGCCCAGAAAGTGGCGCTGGAGAATCTGCGTGCCAGCGCCGAAACTACGCTCGATGAGTACGCCAAGTCCCTCGATTCAGAAGAGCGCGCGCCGTTTCAGTCCTTACGGTCGGAAATCGACGCCTACTGGAAAGTGCTGGACCGAACCTCAGCCTGGACGGCGCCGGAGCGCGATAAATATCGCTATGAGTTCTTCTATACCGAGCTGATTCCCCGCCGGACCTCGATGCTGCAGGTGGCGGATCAGATCGCCCAATTGAACGACCAGGCCTTGCAACGCGGCGACCAGCAATTAGGTTTGCTCTATGAACGGCTTCGGCTGGGGTTGCTGGCGATGATCCTGCTCACTTTCCTGGGAGGGGCGGCGCTGGCGGCAACGACGATTTTCTTCCTGTTGCGTCTCCAGGGCGAGGCCCGGCAAAGGCTCGCGGAGAGCCTGGCGGCGCGCGCCGGATTGCGCGACCTTTCGGCTAAGATGGTGCGCGCTCAGGAAGATGAGCGGCGGGCGATTTCCCGCGAACTGCACGATGAAGCGGGTCAGTCCTTCTCGGCTATTTTGATGGAAGCGGAAAGCTTGCTGGAACTGGCGCCGCCCAACGGCTCGGCTTCGCATCTGGAGTCGATCCGTCTGCTGGCCAAACGCGGCATCACCGAAACCCGCAACATGGCGCTGCTGCTGCGGCCGTCTATGCTGGACGATTTTGGTTTGGTTCCCGCGCTAAATTGGCAGGCCAAGGAAGCCTCCAAACGGGCCGGTTTCCGCGTACACTTGTCGGCCGGTGAGCAAGCCAATGAGCTGCCGGAAGAACACAAAATGTGTATCTACCGGGTGGTGCAGGAGGCCTTGACGAACGTGGCCCGGCATGCGCAGGCAGCGGCGGTGCAGGTGGATGTGCACAACCTGCCCGGGAAAATCCGGCTCACGGTGCAGGACGACGGCAGCGGTTTCGATGCGCACCGTACGCGGGGGCTGGGCATCCTGGGGATGGAAGAGAGAGTGGCGCATCTCGGAGGCACGCTCGAGATTGACTCCGCGCCGGGGCGCGGTTCTCTGCTCAAGGTGGAACTACCGGTGGCCAATTGGAAAGCCGAGTCCACCTCGGAAAGTGCCGGCCCGGAAAGTCAAAATGGGAACTATTCGCATTCTGCTGGCTGACGATCACAACATCATGCGCGACGGTCTCCGGCTGCTGCTGGAGCGCCAGTCTGATTTCGAGATCGTGGGCGAAGCTTCGGACGGGCGGCAGGCGATCGCCTTGGCGCAGGAACTGCGACCGGACATCGCGATCATGGATATCGCCATGCCGGACATGAACGGCATGGAAGCAACCCGGCGGATTGTGGAAAGCTGCCCCCGCACCGGCGTCATCATTTTGAGCATGCACTATGACGAAAGCTACGTCATCCGGTCGCTGAAGGCCGGCGCGCGCGGCTACCTCTTGAAAGATTCGGTGCGGGCGGATTTGATTTCCGCGATTCGCGCGGTGATGCAGGCCAAGACCTATTTCAGCCCCAAGATCAGCCAGATTCTGCAGGAAGACTACATGCAGGAGCTGGAGCAGAAGGAGCAGGACGACAGCTACGACCTGCTGACGGACCGCGAGCGGGAAGTGCTGCAACTGATCGCCGAGGGGCTGGCCAATAAGGAAATCGCCAACAAGCTGAACTTGAGTGTTTATACGGTGGATACGCACCGCTCGCACATCCTGCGCAAGTTGAATCTGCACAGCGTGCCGGAGGTGATTCTGTACGCGGTGCGGAAGAATATTATTGCGTAAGAGAGGCGCCACGGGATTTTCATCCGAGGGCGAGCACTTCATCGCGCACGAGGTGCAACCGGATTCCCGCGGGCTTCGCGCGATCGAAATAGAACGCCTCGACGGCTTCCTTGACGTTGGCCCGCAGTTCGTCCCACGTGTCGCCTTGGGTAAAGATGCTTTCGGTCAGACACTCGGCACAAAAGCCGCCGTCCGTTTCCTGTGTGATCTCGAACACGATTTCGTTCACACCTTTGAATCTAAGGGATTGCGTAGCTTTGAGCAAGTGGAACCAGACGCTCCACTCGAGAGCCGGGACCCGCCGCCGGCGCTTTTTCGCGTCCCGGCGCGATTTCCCGTTCAGCCCAAAACATGGAAACACGCGGGCTGTCCCCTCCTTACTATGGAAACACGCGGGCTGTCCCTCCTTACATCTCTTGCAGTAAGTCCAGAAACGCCTGCGCCGCCCGATGCAGGCGCTCGCGGCGGCGATGGATAATTCCTACCGGCGGCGCAGCCAGCGGAACCGCCACCAACCGGCCCTGCGACACCTCCGCCAGCATCGCGCGCGCCGGCATAATGCTGATTCCCGCGCCGTGAGCCACGGCTTCCTTAGTCATTTGAATGTTGTCGAAGTGCAGCGACACTTTAATTTGCACGTGTCGCTCGCGCAAGAAACGGTCGATGTCGCGACGGATTGGCAAGTCTTCGTCAAAGGCCACGAACTCGAGACCATCCAACTCAGAGGGAGGCAAATCGGTCCGATTGGCGAAGGGATGATAGGCCGAGACAGCAACCACCATCTGCTCCTCGCGCCAGGGGATTACGGCTACTTCTTTGGTTGGCTCGGGATAGCTGACCAACCCCAGGTCGGCCTGCTGCGAGGTCACCGCTTCATACACCTTCTCGGGACGTAGGTATTCCACGCGCAACTCGGCATCTGGGTACCGCCGGCTGAACTCGCTCTCCAGTTGGCCAATTCCGACAAGCCGACCGAATAAATCGACGCCACACGGACAGTACCTTCCACCTTGTCGAGCAGGTGCCAGGACTACATTCGCTCCTGTTAATACGGGATTGCATTCAAGCGCCGTTAATTTAGGAAATACCCTATTGACAAAAAGAAAGCACGAGGGTAAAACGCGTGCATCTTAACGCTACGAAAGGCGGTATTTGCTGTTTCTCTGTCGATTGTGGCTTTCCTTGTCGTCCTAGGTGTGGTTAAGGAGCAGCGCCCCCACTGGATTGCCTTCGTCGACATTCACAATAAACGTTTGATCAATCTCTTCGCGGACCTGGCCCCAGACCCTCGGGTTCTTAATGCTCTGTCGAATTTCTCGTCAAAGCGGAAGGTATGTCCCGTCAACCAGCCGAAACCGGCCCTGCTGGGAAAGATTCTTGACGTCTTTGAGAGGCCCGTGTTCGCCCAGAGCGACTGCGGAACAGATTGTGCAGGGCAGTACATGACCAGCCGCAGTTATCCATGTACGGCGCAGCAACCGTGCAATATTGGCTTTTACACTCTCGTATATCCCGACGTATTCGAAGGAGATCCGGACGAGGGCTACCAAGAGACCGGCGGCTATGCATGTGGTTCGGGTTGCCAATGCCGTGTCACGCTTTGCTTTCACATTGGGAACCCCGAGTAGGAGGGTCGCGAAATTGTAAAGTGGTTAGGAGGACTCGTGAAGATGGTGAAATCGCTCGAAGTTTTTGTGGTTGCTCTGGTTATTAGTGCTAGCTCGCCGGCCGCGGATAGCTTGTGGTTATCTGCCCTACCGGCCCCAGTCCAGGCTGACGTCAGGGAGCGCCCGGTGCCGACCTTCCAAAATGGTTTTATTGTTTCCTACAATCAAACCGTAGGAGACGTGTGGCTGTTCGATAAGAACGGTGCCCGTACCAACAACGTCCGGCTCGCGATTCCTGACGCGTCGGTGATGCGAGTCAATGACGCTGCTGCCGCGCCGGACGGGCGGATCGCCATCCTCGCCACTGCGGCAACCGCGGACGGCAAGGCGGCACCTTTCATTGCCTGGCTGAATGCCGCTGGTGGGGTGGACAAGGTCATGCGGACTACCCCGTTTGTCCCCAGTTGGATTTCCTTCACCCAGGATGGAACGCTGTGGGCGGTTGGCCATCTCTATAATGAGCAGCACACCAAAGATGTGCCACCTCACGACGTGTTGTGGCGATTTTCCGGTGACGGAAACTTGCTGCAGACGTTTCTTCCCTCCACGTCTTTCAGTGCAACTTGGCCTTCCACGCAAAGCCGCCTCACTGCAAGCGGGAACACGGTTGCTATTTATTTTGAGAAGACCAGAGAGTGGGTTGAGATTGACGGTTCATCCGGCAAAGTCTCGGGGCGGTGGATCGTGTCCGTCCCGCCAAAAGGCACCGTTCAGGCGATTGCGCTGACCTCGTCTAGTACGGCGATTCTGGATGTCGGCTTGGAGGACCAGAACAAGGTTTTCAAATCCAATTTCTTCCGCCTTGACCGGCCATCCGGCAAGTTGACCGCGCTCGACGCGAGCAAGCTCGGACCCTACACTATACTGCTGGGAGCCGATGCCGACAAATTGGTGATGATGGGCTCTGAAGGGGGAACCTTTCAGTTTGCGATCGCGGACCTGAAATGACATCAGGCCTCTTGGAGTAAATCCAGAAACGCCTGCGCCGCCCGATGCAGGCGCTCGCGGCGGCGGTGGATGATTCCTACCGGGCGGAACAATTCCGGCGCAGCCAGCGCGACCGCTACCAAGCGGCCCTGCGACACTTCCGCCAGCATCGCCCGCGCTGGCATGATGCTGATTCCCGCGCCGTGAGCCACGGCTTCCTTAATCATTTGAATGTTGTCGAAGTGCAGCGACACCTTAATTTGCACGTGTCGCTCGCGCAAGAAGCGGTCGATGTCGCGACGGATTGGCAGGTCTTCGTCAAAGGCCACGAACTCGAGACCCTCCAACTCAGATGGCGGCAAATCGGTCCGGTTGGCGAAGGGATGATAGGCCGAGACCGCCACTACCATCTGCTCCTCGCGCCAGGGGAGTACGGCTACTTCTTTGGTTGGCTCGGGATAGCTGACCAACCCCAGGTCGGCCTGCTGCGAGGTCACCGCTTCATACACCTTCTCGGGACGTAGGTATTCCACCCGCAACTCGGCATCTGGGTACCTCCGGCCGAACTCGCTCTCCAGTTGAGCCAATTCCGATAGTCCGACCGAATAAATCGACGCCACGCGGACGGTGCCTTCCACTTTGTCGCGCAAATGCCCCACGGCGGCGGTGAACTCTTCGCGCCGTTGCAAGACATCCCGGCACATATCGAGATAGAGCTTCCCGGCCTCAGTCAACGCGAGCGGCCGGGTGCGCCGGTCGAGCAAGGGCAGGCCGATTTCTTTCTCGGCCTCGATGAGGAACTGGCTGGCGGCAGACTGGCTGACCCCGTTGGCGACCGCTCCCCGGCTGATGCTGCGTTGTTGGGCTATGTCTTTGAAAAGTTTGAGCTGACGAAGCGTCATAGGGCTGCCGTTATGCCAAGTGTATAGTATTAGACATTTCGATGAAAGAGTCAATGCTAAATTCGATTGAATAATACTGTCCAGCCTGCTATACTGTCGAAACCATGCCAGCACTCCCGGTCGAGCAAGGTCTATACGACCCACGCAATGAACACGACGGCTGCGGAATTGGGTTTGTCGTCAACATCAACGGTGAGAGATCGCACGAGATCATCCAGAAGGGGCTGCAGATTCTTATTAATCTCAGCCACCGGGGGGCTTGCGGGTGCGACCCCGAGACCGGCGACGGCGCCGGGATTCTGATTCAGCTCCCGCATGAGTTCTTTGCGCGCGAATGCGCCAAGCTAGGCTTTACGCTACCGCCGCCGGGAACGTATGGCATCGGCATGGTGTTCTTGCCAGTGGAGCGGCAGCAGCGCCTCTTGGCGGAAGGCATCCTCGAGAAGATCGCCCGCGAAGAAGGCCTCACGGTGCTCGGATGGCGCGACACGCCGGTAGAAGCGGGCGCGATCGGCCGGATCGCCCGCGGTTCGCAGCCCTACATTGAACAGATTTTTATTCGCGGCGGCGCTGGACTTTCTCAAGACCAGTTGGAACGCAAGCTGTACGTGGTCCGCAAGCGTACCGAGGCCGAGATCGCTGCCTCCGCGATGGCGGAAAAGCACTTTTTCTACATCCCGTCGCTCTCTACTCGAACCATCATCTACAAGGGTCTTCTGCTGGCCGACCAGATCGGTGAATTCTATAAAGAACTCACCGACCCCGAGGTCTTGAGCGCATTGTGCCTGGTGCACCAGCGCTTCTCCACCAATACTTTTCCCACTTGGCCGTTGGCCCATCCGTATCGTTATCTGTGCCACAACGGAGAGATCAATACCGTCAAGGGCAACGTTAACTGGATGCACGCCAGGGAGCGAATATTAAGTTCTCCGCTATTCGGGGACGATCTGAAAAAGCTGTCGCCGATCGTTAGCCTGGGCGGGAGCGATTCCGCTTGCCTGGACAATGCCGTCGAACTGCTGTTGCAGTCCGGCCGCAGTCTGCCCCATGTCATGGCCATGTTGATTCCCGAAGCCTGGGATGGCGACGTGACTATGCATCCCGACAAAAAGGCGTTTTACGAATACCACGCCTCGCTGATGGAGCCCTGGGATGGTCCGGCCGCGGTGGCATTCACCGACGGCGTTTGCATTGGCGCCACGCTCGACCGCAATGGCCTGCGCCCGGCCCGTTATCTGGTTACCCACGACGGATTGGTGATCCTGGCGTCGGAGATCGGCGTTCTGCCCGTAAAGCCCGAAGACGTCAAATACAAAGGGCGTCTTCAACCCGGCCGCATGCTGCTGGTGGACACCTCGGAGCAACGGATTGTTCCCGATGAAGAATTGAAGGAGCGTCTCTGGACGCGCAAACCGTATCGCCAGTGGATCGAGCAAAACCAGATCACGCTCGACAGTCTGCCCGAGCCTCAACGGATGTATGAGACCGACCATGACAGCACGCGCGTGATGCAGCGCATGTTCGGATACACCGAAGAAGATATCCGCATGCTGATCACGCCGATGGCTGAAAAAGGCGAAGAGCCGGTCGGTTCCATGGGGACCGACACTCCTTTGGCATGTCTCTCGGACCAACCGCAGCCCTTGTTCCACTACTTCAAACAGCTTTTTGCGCAGGTAACCAATCCGGCCATCGACCCGATCCGCGAGGAACTGGTCATGTCGCTGACCAGCTACATTGGCACGGAGCGGAACATTCTGGACGAGACGCCGATGCATTGCCACACGCTGAAGCTGCCGCATCCGATTCTCACCAACCATCATCTGGAAAAACTGCGCCGCGTTTCGACCAGCGACTTGCTGGCGACGACCCTCCCGATGCTTTTCCCGGTGCATGAGGGCGAAAAGGCCCTGGAGCGCACCTTGGAAGGGCTCTGCCGCCGCGCATCGCTGGCCATCCGATCTGGTTATTCGCTGCTGATTCTTTCCGATCGCGGCGTGGATCAGGATTACGCGCCGATTCCCAGCTTGCTGGCGCTGACCGCCGTCCATCATCACCTGGTCCGGGAGGGGACGCGGACGCAGGTCGCGCTGATTATCGAGTCCGGCGAGCCGCGCGAAGTGATGCACTATGCGCTGCTGATCGGCTATGGGGCCAGCGCTGTCAACCCGTACCTGGCAATTCAGACCCTGGAAGACCAGGTCCGGCGCGGGTGTTTTTCGGGATCGTTCGAAACCGCCCTCAAGAATTACAAGAAGGCCATCAACAAAGGATTGCTCAAAGTTTTTTCCAAGATGGGAATCTCCACGCTGCAGAGCTATCGCGGCGCACAGGTATTCGAGGCCATCGGCCTGAACAAATCGCTGGTGGAGCGCTATTTTACCGGAACGGCCTCGCGGATCGAAGGCGTGGGCATCGATGTGCTGGCTCGCGAGGCGATGGCTAAACATAGCAGCGCCGGGTTCTCCGTCGATCTGGACAAAGGCGGCAACTATCAATACCGGGTGGGCGGCGAGTATCATCTGTTCAATCCGCAAACTATAAGCAAACTGCAGCACGCAGTGAGAGCACAGAGTTTTGCGACGTTCCAGGAATTCAGCCAGCTAATCAACGACCAGAGCAAACAATTGTGTACGCTGCGCGGGCTGATGGAACTGAAGAAGGCCGCGAAACCAGTTCCGCTGGAAGAGGTGGAACCCGCGACGGAAATCGTCAAGCGCTTTGCCACCGGCGCCATGTCGTTCGGCTCCATCAGTAAAGAGGCGCATGAAACGCTGGCCATCGCCATGAACCGCATTGGCGGGCGATCGAACACTGGTGAAGGCGGCGAAGACGAGGCGCGCTTCGTCCGCGACGCCAACGGAGATTTCCGGCGTAGCGCCATTAAGCAAGTGGCCTCGGGCCGGTTCGGCGTGACCGCGCATTATCTGGTCAACGCGGACGAGTTGCAGATCAAGATCGCGCAAGGCGCAAAACCCGGTGAAGGCGGTCAATTGCCGGGACACAAGGTGGATGAGGTGATCGCCCGGGTGCGCCATTCCACTCCGGGCGTGCAATTGATCTCGCCACCGCCGCATCACGACATTTACTCGATTGAGGATTTGTCGCAGTTGATCTACGACCTGAAGAACGTCAACCCGCAGGCGCGGATTTCGGTGAAACTGGTTTCTGAAGTAGGCGTAGGGACGGTGGCCGCGGGCGTGGCCAAAGCGCATGCCGATCTGGTGCTGATCAGCGGGCATGACGGCGGCACCGGCGCGTCTCCGCTCACTTCCATCAAGCACGCCGGCACACCTTGGGAACTCGGTTTGGCCGAAACGCAACAGGTGCTGGTGATGAACGATCTGCGCAGCCGCATCCGCGTGCAGACGGACGGCAAACTGCAAACGGGGCGGGACGTGGTGATCGCGGCATTGCTGGGCGCGGAGGAGTTCGGCTTTTCCAGCGCGCCGCTAGTTTCCCTGGGCTGCATCATGATGCGGAAGTGTCATCTAAATACCTGTCCGGTGGGTATTGCCACGCAGGACCCGGTGCTGCGGGCAAAATTCAAGGGTGAGCCGGAACACGTCATCAACTACTTCTTCTTTGTAGCGGAGGAAGTGCGGGCGTTCATGGCCGAACTCGGATTCCGGAATATGGATGAAATGGTTGGCCGCGTGGACCGTATCGAGATGCGCCCCGCCATCGACCATTGGAAAGCGCGGAGCCTGGACTTCTCCTCGATCCTTTACAACCCCGAGGTTCCCGGACGGGTGGGCCGGCGCCGCTTGATTCCGCAGGATCACGGCCTGAAGCAGGCGCTCGA
>DATFZA010000020.1:0-3287 GCA_035314765.1 Bryobacteraceae bacterium | reverse complement strand
GCTGTCGGCGCTTAGCGTAGCGCCCCGGGCCCCGGCGGCGAGACTTGTTACCGCCACAATCGATCTAAGAAGCGTGCCAATTCGCATGAGTTCGATTCCTTAAGACTTCGCCAATCCGCCGCCGCGGACGTGCTGTATACTTGATTTTTCCACCCGAGCCGCGTTCGCTCGCGCGCACCGCCAGCGCCAGTTCCTATAATCCGAAAGAGAGGTCTGATGAGTCGTTTGACGATGGTATTGCTGGCTGGTTTGGGGATTCTTTACGCCGCCGATGACGCGGCTCCCAAGGAAAAACCTAAGCGCGGCCTGACTACCCCGGGCGTCGTGATTCCACTGTCCCAGCTCAAGCCCGACGCGATTTTCCCCGTTCCCGGCAGCCCGGACTGGAGCGTCGTGGGAACCGACGCCGTCTGGATTTCGAACAAGCCCAAGAACAGCGTCTCGCGCCTCGATCCCAAGACCAACAAAGTAGCGGAAGTGATCACGGTGGGCAGCAAGCCCTGCTCCGGACTGGCGATCGGCTTCGGCAGCTTGTGGGTGCCGAACTGCGGCGATAGGACCCTTTCGCGCGTGGATCTCGCGACCAACAAAGTTACCGCGACGGTTCCAATGGGGATCGCGGACACCGAAGGCGGCATCGCGACCGGCGCGGGAAGCGTCTGGATGATGACGGACAAGAACGGAACGCTCTCCAGAATCGATCCTTCGAACAACAAAGTGGTGGCGGATATCTACGTGCCGAAGGGCTCCTACACGGTCGCGTTCGGCGAGGGCGCGGTGTGGGTGACCAGCACGGAGGGCAACAGCGTCACGCGCGTGGATCCGAATACGAACCTGGTGGTCGAAACGATTCCGGTGGGCAAGGCCCCGCGATTCCTGGCGGTCGGCGAAGGCGGCGTCTGGACGCTGAATCAAACCGACGGCACGGTGACGCGCGTCGATCCGAAAACGAACAAAGTTGTCGCGACCATCGACTGCGCGGTTCCGGGCGAAGGCGGCGATATCGCGGCCGGCGAAGGCTCCGTCTGGGTGACCTCGTTCGGGATTCCGATCACGCGCATCGACCCGCTGACCAATAAAGCGGTGCAGCAGTTCGTGGGCGAAGGCGGCGACGCGATTCGTGTCGGGCTCGGTTCGGTCTGGCTTTCCAACTACAAGGGCGAAACCGTCTGGCGTCTGGACCCGAAGCGCATTGAAGCCACGCAGGCTCCATAGCATTGTCCTCAGGTTCAATTCGCCTCCTCGCGCCAAACTGGAATGGGTCGCGATCGCCTTCAAACGTGCGAACGCAAAGGTTAACTCGAAAGTTCGCTCAGGGAACCGGGAAGCAAACGAGGCTCAGACTCGATTATCGGGCATGCCGGGAGTGGTGTCAAACCTGTTAACACTTAAGGCTTTGGATCGATTGTGAAATCGCGCAACAGGACACGCCGCGGCTGGCCGTGGAGCTTTTCGAGGCCGTCCAGGAGCTCGAGCAAATGGGCACGGCCGAGTTCGAAAGTGTGCTCCTGGGGCTGGTACCTGGTGCCGACCGGATAGTCGACATACGGCGTGGACGACTGCTCGATGTGGTTGCCCAGGATGTGGCTAACCGGCTTGCCTTCGGTGAACGCCACCAAGCGTCGCGTGCTGGCCAGGTAGGCCGGAAAATCGGTGACGTAGAGGCGGCCGGGATAGAGATGATCGCCGGTGAGCAGGATGCCGGTGCGGCGGTCGTAGTAAGCCAGGTGCGCCACCTGGTGGCCGGGGATGGCGAGTACGTCGATGATGCGGTCGCCGAGGTCGATCTGGCCCGGCTGCTCGGGCCATTTGGTAATCCCGAACGCCTTCTGGTTCGCTTCGACCGTTGCGGGGATCAGCGTGACGTCCGGCATGCCTTCGAAGCCTTTGTCGCCCTCGACGTGATCGCCGTGGCCGTGCGTGTGGCTGACGACCAGCGGGATGGATGCGCGCTTGTTCCGTTCCAGCCATTTCGCGATCAGGTTGTGGGTGACCGCGGCTGCGTCGCTCGCGCCCGCGCCAGTGTCGATTAAGAGCGCTCGTTCCTTACCGAAAAACAAAAATAGGAATGGCTTCTCATAATGCGTGCAGCCCGATTCGCGCAGGATGAAAAACGCCGGATTGTATTCGTGAATCTGCCAGGCGGGAAGCTCCAGGCAATTCGGCCCGCCGGTAGCCCAGGCTGCGGGCAGCGTGCCTCTTTCGACATCGCCAGCGGCCAGGCCTGGCATCGCGCAGAGAACCAGCAAGCAGAGCTTCATCGGGAATGAGGCGAGTATGGCATTCGCCCCGCGGCGTGGTCAAGCGCGAGAACTAGCCCGAGAAAATTGAACCGCGCTAGCGGCCGGACCCGCCCGGCTCCGCATCGTCGCCGGCGGCCTGCGACAGCCTGCGTTCATCGGCGGGCGCGAAGTTGTCACGATCGGCGGTGAGATCGTAACTGCTCTGGGCCTCGCGCGCCAGACCGTTGCGGCCGTGGCTGGTGGTTCTCAGCACAATGTGATAAAGCTCGTGCGCCAGCACTCGACCCATGGCGCGCCCCAATACGTCCTCGCGGTCCTGGCGGGGATGGCGGTTCAGCTCGCGCGCGATCAGTTGCCGGATCGGATCGCAGCGCACGTCGGCAAACGGCAGGACCTGCCCGTCTACCACCTGAGTCTGGCCCAATGTGTCGCCTTCGCCGCGACTTAACCACATGGATGGCGAAATGGGCGCGACTGGACGGCAAGCGCCGTGCAACGTAACTACCGCCAATTGTTCGAATACGCCCGGCGGTTCCGTGCTCATGACCCAGTTCGTGCGGATTCCCGAGGGACCCGTCAGAGATTCCACCTCCCTCTCCATCGCCCTCAAGACCCGCGGCGGGGTGGGCGCGTCGCTTCGAATGACGATCGTTAGGGGAGGAGTGAGGTTCGAGCTCGGAGAAGTGAGATTCGAATTATTGGCGGGCGGTGCGGCGACCGCCGTACTGCAAAGTAACGCCAGCGACAGAGCTGATCGACAGTGCATGAATACCTCGAACGAGGAGGTCTCTCGGACCCAAGCATATCATCGATAGGACCGAGTTCCTAGAGCATAGAGGAAAAACCTTAGGTCGCTACCGGTCGATTAATAGACCGTTTCAGGCGAAGATTGTTTTGACCGATTCAGGCAGGCCGGTACCAGCAGCCGAATCCCATCCCAATCGATCGCGGACCACATCGAAGAAGGCGCTGGAGTCGACATCCTGGCCCTGTAGACGGCTGGCAAGAATGTCGGCTGCGACCAGGCCCCGGCTGGCGGCGATG
>DATFZA010000019.1:0-6194 GCA_035314765.1 Bryobacteraceae bacterium | reverse complement strand
GTTGTATATACCTTTATACCAATCAGTATCAACCAGAATATGCTCGTCCTAAGTGATTGATTATGCATGCGCCTCTGGCTACGAACCAGAAGGTCGCATGTTCGAGTCATGCCGGGCGCACCATCCCACTGACGACGACCTGCGGGTGGTGAGTTTGGGCCGTGTCGCTTCATCGATAGGTTTGTCGCCAGCGGGCGGCCAAACCGCAGTCCCCGGTTTATTTTGGGTAAAGATCCGCCAGATCCACGACAGCGCCCGCCCGACCCGCTATAATCTAATTTCCCCCGAGAAGAACGGACCGCGAACATCGGCGTGTCACAAAATTTCGGAGTAAAAGCAGCGTTGTCCAAAGACGGCATCCAGGCAGTCGAAATCACCGTGCGGAAGCTCATTGCTAACCGCAAGTTCAAGACCGCCCTCGACAACGCCAAGGAATTTCACAAAGCCCAGCACACCACCGCCTCCGAGTCTCTGTTACTCGACGCTTACGCGGCGCGCATTCAATCCCTGGTCGATCAGGATCTCGAGCCCGAAGCAAAATCCTTGCTCGCTCTGGTGCGGGAGCGCTTTCCCGCGGCGAAAGAGCGACTCGACGCCATGCGGTCCGCCATTTCAGCGCGCGATGGGGACTTGGCGGGAATCCTGCAGCCTTTGAACGATCCGGAACTCAGCTCCGAGCGCCGCGCCGCCATCGAGCTAACGATTCAAACTCAGGTGACGGACCTCGCTTCGCTGGCCGCCTGCAATGCGCTGCCGCTCGACCATAGTCTGCGCCAGGCCGCGGGTGCGTTGCACCAGGCCTTCAACGCGGTAACCAGTGGACCCGTAACCGACGAACAAATTGCGCTGCCCGAAGTGTCCCATCGCAGCCCGCTATCGCCCTGGAAGTTGCTGATCCGCGCCATCGCTCATCTCCATCGCGGCGAAGACCAGGCCTGCGGCGAAATTCTCGCGGCCATCAAGCCGGAATCCATTCCGTCGCGTTTGGTTCCGGCGATGAGCGCTATGCTCGGCGTGGGGGGCATCGCTCTCAAACCGGCTGATACGGATCTGATTTCTCGAACCTGTGCGAATTTGCAACCGCTTCACGGCGCACTGGCGAGTCTGGACCGCGCCTTCGCGGAAGACGAACACGAAAGCGTCATCTTCAAAGCGGTACGCGCGGCCGTTCAGGAGTGCCAGCGTAGCGCACCGGAACTGCTGCGCCAACTCAAACAGCTCGTCTTCGTGCGCGGCGGAGTGATTGGCCTGGACAACGAGCGTTTGATGGCGGCTCTCGGAGGCGCCCCCCGTCAGGACGCCGCCTTTTTCCGGATGTATGCCCGCGCCATGGAGACTTCCGGCGATCCGGAAGACCTATACGAAGCCTGCGAGCTGTGGGACGCGTTCCGTCAGGAAGCGGTGAAGGAAACTTGGTTTCGCCCCAACGGCGTTGAGGTCGCGACGCTGTATCTCCACATGGCGGAGATTTTGCGGCGCGCGCCGGACGACTTGCTCACGGACTTTCAACGTTTTCCCAAAGTGAGCCGCGAACCGCTGGCGAAAGACGACCGTTACTTCTTGTTCCCCGAAAAGCTCTACCAGCGGGCCTGCGCCATCGATCCGCATCGGGAAGCGTTCTCACAGTGGAAGCAGTGGGCCGTCGAGCGATCCGCGAAGGAAGCGGAAAAGGTGTGCCGCGAGTGGCACAGAATCCGCCCGGACGACCTCGAACCCATTCTCTATCTGATGGAGCGGGCTGCCAAGCGCAACGCGTTCCCAAGCGCTCTTTCTTACCTCAATAAGGCGGAGCGTATTGACGCCGTTCATTCCGTGGTGCGCGCGGCCCGGCTGCGGCTGCTGGCCGCCGGCGCCATTCGGCACCTCCAGCAGAAGAAGCCGCATCTCGCGGCTGAAAAACTCGTGATGATGGCGCGCCTGCCGCAATCGCAACAAGCGGACCGCCCTGCTTTTCTGGCTGCGCTACGCCACCTGGTCTTTGTGGGCACCGGACACGAATCGGTAGCGGAAGAGGGCCGCCTCGAAGCCGAGACCCTACTCGAAGGCAGTCTTGCCGCTGGACTTCTCATTTCTGGGATAGCTGCCGTCTCAAAGCGATTTGAATTAGTGAAATTGTCTCCGGCGGAGGCTCTCACCCACCAGCAACGAACGCTCATTCCGAAGTCCATGGCCAGGGTGATGGCGATCGCGGACGATCTTGACATAGCCAAATTTCAGCTTCCCAGTTCATACATCGCGGAGACGGAGGAGCAATTTCCAGGCGCGCGCGATTCGCTTGACGTCCAACAGATTGCTTTACTCGGGGAACTTGGCGTCGCCTGCGAACGTCCCAAATTGGCTTGGGCCGCCTCTGGCGCCGGTCTCGAGCGGGGCGGACCAACCGAGGCGCGTTTCCTGCTGTTGCGGGCGCAAGCCCTGCCACCGGGCCACGGCCCCCGCTATGTTGCGTTGGCTGCGGCCGCCGCCGAACTTGGCCGTTTCCACCGCGACATGGATGTGGTGGACCAGGCCCTCAGAATTGCGCGCCATCCATTTCAAGATAGACCGATCTCCTTGACCATCGACCAGGCCCGTGAGGTGGTGCGCAGAGAGCTCGCCTCACCGGCTTTTCCGGACACGCGTAACCCTGGACCCGGCTATGGCGACCTGTTTCCCCTGTTGTTATGCCAATGTCCAGGTTGCCGCCGCAACCGCGGAGAGACGGTCGGCCTTTTCGACGAAGAGGACGAAGACGATTTCAACATGAGTGATGAAGAGATGGAGGACATCCTCGACGAGGGCATCCCTGAAGGCATGCCGCCCGAACTTGCGCGGGCGTTTCTTGACATCATGAAAGAATCCGCAATCACCGGTCAACGTCCCGAGGAAATCATGGCGCGAATCCTCGGCGGAGGCCCAGGGGGACGCCCTGATGGAGGCGGCAAGAAGGGCAAGAAGGGCCGGCGGAAATGACCAACGCGAACGAAATATTGGGCGTGCCGGCCAACGCCTCCGACGAAGACATTCGGGCCGCCTATTTGAGTAAGGTGAAGGAGTTTCCGCCCGACCGCTCTCCCGCGGAATTCGAGAAGATTCGAGACGCTTACGACACGCTTCGCGATCCCCGCAATCGTGCTCAGGCGATGTTGCTGTCTGCCGGTTTCGATGCGCCGCTAGTCTCGTTAATCGACGGCCACAAGCGCCGGCGGACCTATGCCGGACCGCAACCCTGGCGTGAGGTATTGAAGCGTAAATGACGGCGGGTATGGAACGGGACGAGATCCTGCGCCGCTTTGAAGCGCTGCTCGATTCCGCATTGGCCGCCGAAGCGGAGCCCGCCGGAATTGGCGCGGGGATTCTCTCCGCGGTCGTCGCGGGTGCTGAGGACGGCGAGCCGCGTTCCGATGCTTACGCTCTGTGGTCCGCGATGACGGCCCTGACGCAGGAAATCAAGCTGCAAGGCAGAGCCTTCCAGGATCTCAACCGCACGCTGGCCGCCCAAACGGAGAAAACCGCGGACCAACTGCGCGCGGTGTACGCCGAACGTGAGGCAACTGTGCAACGCGAGGCCGAACGGCGCTGCCGAAGAGAGATCCTGAGCGCCCTGATCGATCTGCGCGACCGGCTGGACCGCGGCCGCGAATCGGTGCGGGCTCGCCAGGCAGCAAGCGCGGTAGCGCCCCAGACAGGATTTTGGGCGCGGTTTCGTGGGAAACAATCCCCGGATCCTTCGGCCGAAACCGTACGCGCTTTATTCCGAGGCTACGAACTCGGCATCGAGCGCTTGGATCAGACCCTCGACGAATTCAATGCCCGGGAGATCCGCTGCCAGGGTGAGCCCTTCGACCCGCGTCGCATGAACGCCATCGAGATCGAGGAATCGGCCACGCTTCCCGCCGGTACGGTGCTCGAAGTTTTCCGGAGCGGCTACGAATGGAACGGCGAGGTATTTCGTCCCGCGCAGGTCAAAGTTTCGCGGACACCGGTCAACTCCCAATAGGAACAAAATGAGCGATCTGATTGTTGGAATCGATTTAGGAACGACGAACTCTGAAGTGGCGGCCTTCATGGACGGCCAGGTGCGTGTGCTCGGGCCCGGCGAGCAGCGGATCTTGCCGTCGTGCGTCGGGTTGTCGGCCTCCGATGAACTACTGGTGGGCGAGCCCGCGCGTAACCAGCAAGCCTTGTATCCTGAACGCACCGTGCGCAGCATCAAGCGCCGGATGGGCAGCCAGGAGACTGTGATGCTGGGAGAAAGGAGTTTTACTCCGCCCGAGATCTCCGCTTTCATCTTGCGGGAACTGGCCGAATGGGCCAAGTCCGCTCTCGGCGAGCGCCCGGAAAAAGCCGTCATCACTGTGCCGGCCTATTTCTCCGACGCGCAACGCAGCGCCACTCGCGAAGCCGGCGCGCTGGCCGGGCTCGAGGTCGTTCGCATCCTGAATGAACCCACCGCCGCTAGCCTCGCCTATGGCTACGGCGACGGGTCGCGTCACACCGCGCTGATCTATGACCTGGGCGGCGGCACGTTCGACGTTTCCGTGGTGACTGTCGAAGGCGACATTACCGAGGTGCTGGCCAGTCATGGCAACAACCGGCTCGGCGGCGACGATTTCGACGATCTTCTTGCTGAGCGGCTCGCGCAGGAGTTTCAGAAACAACATGGCGTCGATGTCCGGCAGGGACATGCGGCCGCGAAAGCCCGCCTATGGTGGGCCGCCGAAGAAGCCAAGAAGAAACTCAGTCAGGAGCCTTACGTGGTCATCCGGGAAGAAGCTGTGGCCACCCGGGCGGGCAGGCCGCTGCATCTTGAAACGGAAATCTCGCGCCTGGACTACGAGAGCCTGATTCGTCCTTTGGTCGAATCAACGCTCGACAGCGTGTCCCGCGCGCTGCAGGATTCGGGCAAGAAGCCAAGTGATATGGATGCGGTTTTGCTGGTAGGCGGATCGACCCGTACACCGCTCGTGTTTAGTTTGCTCAGCGAACTGATGGCCGTCGAACCACGCCAGGACGTGCATCCCGATCTCTGCGTAGCGCTAGGCGCGGGGGTGCTTGCTTCGCGGCTGGCGGGCCGGGAAGTGGATCGTGTACTGGTGGACATATCGCCGTATTCCTTCGGCATCTCCTTCATTGGCGAGCGCGGCGGCTATCCCTATCCCCACTGCTACAAGCCGATCATCCGGCGCAACACGCCCGTGCCCTTGACGCGCACCGAGCAATTCGTGACTAGCCATCCTTTTCAGAGCGAGGTCGACATTCAGGTGTATCAGGGGGACGACGACGACGCCCTGAAGAACATTCTTGTCGGCGACTTCCGCGTCGAAGGGCTGACCGAGTTGGAAGGCGCGAACGAAATTCTCTGCCGCATGCGGCTCGATCTGGATGGCATTCTCGAAGTTGCGGCAGTGGAGAAGCGCACCGGAAGGTCGAAGCGAATCACCATCGCCAACGCGCTACAGGCGAGGACCCCGGAAGAGATTGCAGCCGGGCGGAAGCGGAGCCAGGAGCTGTTCGAATCGCGCGCGCACCGCTTCGAGGAGCCACTCGACGAGGCCGATGTGACCGGCGGCGAAGTAGTGGACATTGAGGCGGCTGACGCAGAGGCCGAAGCCGCGATCGAAGCACCGTCCCACCCTACCCTGCCGGGCGAAGACGAGGCCACGGATCTCGTGGAGCGTTCCCGAAAGCTTCTCGAAAAGATGCACGCGGAGGATCGTGAAGAAGCGATCGACCTGCATGAGAAAATCGGGACCGCGATCGAAACCGGCAACCCGGCCGCGCTGGCGGAAGCCTCCCGCGCGCTCCGCGAACTGCTTTTCTTCATGGAGGGTAAGCCCAATTGAGCGAGCCGAACCGCTGTCCGGTTTGCAACGCCGGCTTTCGCGGCGCCGCCATTTGCACCAGGTGCGGTGCGGATCTCGAGCGGCTGATGCGGCTGGTGGTGGAAGCCTGGCAGCTGCGGGAAACGGCTCGCCGGGCCATCGCGGCAGGGGACTTCGGACGCGCGTTCGAACTGGCCGCCAAGGCCCAGGAAACCCAGAGCACGCGTGCGGGCGCAGCTTTGCTCAGGCTGAGCGAATGGCTGGACGCTACTCCTCCGCCAGCTTCCCAATCGCCCGCTCCAGCGCTTCCTTCGTCATCGCGGTGCTGATGAACAGCTCCTGGCGTGCCCCTCCACTCAGCGCAATCGCCTTCCATCCATTCCCGGTTTG
>DATFZA010000018.1:0-3289 GCA_035314765.1 Bryobacteraceae bacterium | reverse complement strand
CAGAAATTCCCGCTAACTTGGTGGACACCGTTCGCGGGTCGCTGGGCGAAATCGGCGAAAAGCGCCGCTACGAACCCGACCCGGAATATTCCTACTCCGCGGACGAATTCCTGCGCCGCGTGCGCGGGCAATCCGCGCCGCCGGCGCCCGCGCCGCGCCGCACCTCGCCACCCAGTTCCTTTGGCCGCCCCGCCACGCGGCGCGGCGCTGACGCCAACCCCATGCTGGGGCGCAAAGTCCGCCACCCCGAGTTCGGGGTGGGCACGGTAGTCGGCGTCGAAGGCGACGACGATGACGACCGCCGCGTTTCAGTAAGCTTTCCCGGCCGTGGCACAAAAAAGTTCATCGAGAAGTACGCGCAACTGCAGCCCGCTTGAGGCAGCATCCACCTCTTCAGGGCAGATGGCATGACGTTGTCACGCTAACCCGGGTCAGTTTGCCGGCAGCGAGATGGTCTGTACCTCGCCTTGCGCCACGCCCGAAGACAATACTCGATAATCCACTCTGGCGCGGCGATCTTTCCATTTGGCGCACGGGAGCGCGGTGGCATCGCTAGCAACAGTATCGGCTTGGATGGAGATTTTCGCGATGTCCGTTACGTGCAACAGCAAAGACTTCTCGCCGGTCGCTAGCGTGAGTAGCACTTCGGGCGGGCGGCCACAGAGAACCTCCGTGATCTGTCCTTCGGCATGAGCGTCGCTATCCGTGGTGTCCGCCTGCGCGCTGTCGCGCCCTCCCGCCTCATCATCCGCGGCTTTTGCGCTGGCCGACTCTTTCGGATGGTTCATCTTGTAATCGATCTGCTTCGCAAAGCTAGTCGCCTGGTTGCGGTCACCGGTAGTGGTCGCGACTTTCTGAGCCGTGTCAGCGACCTTCTTCGCCTCGGGAATACGCCCCGCGGCGAGCAGCGCTTTCCCGATATCGATAAAGTAAGCCAGATTGCCCGGCTCAAGTTCGGAAGCACGCATCGCAGATTTGAGCGCCTTGTCGATGTCCTTGCCGGGATCCTGGGCATAAACAATGGAAAGAAAAGCATGCGCCGGAACAAAATCCGGATTCAGGCTGAGCACTTTTTCGAGTTCAGCGCGGATTCTAGGCGTTGAAGCAACGGTGTAGCCATCCCGGCGGTAATACAGGTTCGCCGTGTAGAGGTGCGCGGCGACGTCGTTGGGGTTGGCAGCGAGCGCTAGTTGAAACTCTTTCTCGGCGTTCGTATAGTCGGCTTTCACGAAGTGATAGTACCCGAACTCGCTGTGATATCCAGGTGCCGCGGCATCGATCTTCTCTACCTCGTGTAACAGCTCGAGCGCCTCCGGCTGGTGATTGCTGCGCAGCAAATAATCCACCTGTGCCAGAATGCCTTCCGCCGTGGAAAGCGTGCGCGCCGAAAAATCTTTTTCGGACATTTTCGACTGCAGCGTTACGGACTGATACAAAAAAGCCAGCCGGTGGACGTACCTGTCGAGGTCTTCCGAGAACTTCTTAAGATCGCCAAAGGTTTGCTTGGCGGCTTCAATGGGATCATCGGTGGCATGCAGCGCATGGAGATACTTGTTCAGCAGATCCTTGTCGCGCATGTCCGGCGAAATATTGAGATAGTGCACCAAGGCCCAGGACTCCGCGTAAAACAGGCCGGCATGGTCCCTGGTGTTATACAGAGGCGAACTCCTGTCGATGGTAAGCAACTGATCGATGGGCAAAAGTACGCTGCCCCGCAGAAAGCGGAGTTGGTTTTCGTCGGCCTCGCCAACGCTGGCATTCTTTCCGGAAATACTGGTGTTTCCGTAATATTCCGCCAGCCCTTCGTCAAGCCATGGCGGCAGACCACGAAAGTTGTAGCGGAAATAGGCATGCGCATATTCGTGATACAGGGCGTGAAAACCCAAAGGGCCGTTGCCGCGGATGTCCGTGCGGACCACGGCAAAATTCTTGTCATAACCAGGTCGATAGAAACCGCCAATATGCATGGCTTTGCTGTTTTGTCCGTAGGAGGGTATGAAGAGTTTGAGGGAATCTTCATTCTTGATCGCGAAAACGACGGTGGGCTTCCCGGAATCCACGCGCAATTTCGGATAGAGCTGGAGAAAGAGGGCGCGAATCTCTTCAAATTGCAGCGCCGTCTTGCGGCCTTCAGATTCGCCGGCATTGGAAAGCACGGTAAAATGCGGCGCTTGAATTTCGATCCAGGTGTCGCGGTGTTCGGCAAAGGCTCGCTTGGGCGCCAGGAGCAGGGCAAAACCAAGGCACAGCGTGAGCGCAGATCTTTGACCTCTAGTTATAACCATTGTGGTATCGATATTACGAAGGAGCGACGTAAAGTCAAGCCCGCTCCTTCTGTCGCCGTCCAGAAACGACGACGCAACGCCCACGCAGCAAGGCTGGTCGGCGGCGAGCAGCTTTAATAAATCCGGCTGGCTTGGCGCTGACGCGGTGAGCGGCGCGGTTGCGTCTGTTGCGTCGCAGCGCCGGTCAGGATAGAGTGAGGCTCTCAAATTATCTCGTGAAGCGCGGCGCGCGACGGCTAGCTAGAGAGTAAAGCTGACGCAGCTGCGATCGGAGCGCATGAGTGGCGTCAGACCTCTTCCGCTGCAAGAGCATCGACCAACTTATATCCGACTGCGAGAACGCTGAAGTTCCTCTGAAAAAATCGCTGGGGTGGGTGAGCCTCACGTCGCTGGGCATTGGCGCGGTAATCGGCTCGGGCATATTCACGATTGTCGGCACGGCCATCGCCGGCCAGAAATTCACCGCGTCCTCAATCTTAAACGCTCCGCTGCTCGAATATCTGATTCACCGTTCGCCGACATTCGGCCGTCCCGGCGCCGGCCCCGCGATTGCGCTCTCGTTCGTCCTTGTCGCGGTAGTTTGCGGTTTTGCCTCGGTCTGTTACGCCGAGCTTGCCGCCATGATTCCCATCGCTGGCAGCGCCTACACCTACACCTACGCCACCATGGGCGAAATCATCGCCTGGATTATCGGCTGGGATCTGATTCTGGAATACGCCGTCAGCAACATGGCCGTCAGCGTGGGCTTCTCGCAGCACATCGTAAACCTCTTCGATTGGTTTGGCTGGCATCCCAATCCGCGGTGGATTTCGCCGGCATATCTGCCCTCCGGCTTGCAGGACCTGCAGGGCAACGACATCTACGGCGCGGGCTGGCACTTTGGTTTCAACTGGCCGGCCTTCATCATCGTCATGCTGCTCACCGTGATCCTGGTGCGCGGAATCCGCGAGTCGGCAGAGACCAACAACATCATGGTGCTGTTAAAGGTTATAGCCATTCTGGTC
>DATFZA010000017.1:0-5185 GCA_035314765.1 Bryobacteraceae bacterium | reverse complement strand
CCGAGAATCTGTTTGGCGATAGTCATCTTTTGCATATTACTGGTGCCTTCGTAGATTCGGCCAATCTTGGCGTCCCGATACAATTTTTCAACCGGATAATCCTTGGTGAAGCCGACGCCGCCCAAAATTTCAACCGCGCGCGAAGCCACGGTCTCGGCGATGGTCGACGCAAAATACTTTGCCATGGCGGCCTCAGTCACAAACGGCAAACCGGCGTCCTTCAACCGGGCGGCATTGTAGACCAGCAGGCGGGCGGCCTCCACTTCGGTCGCCATGTCGGCTAGTTCGAACTGCACGCCTTGAAAGTCGGCGATGGTCTGGCCGAACTGCACGCGCTGTTTGGCATAGGCGATGGCATGATCGAGCGCCCCCTGCGCCAAGCCAACCATCTGCGAACCGATGGCGATGCGGCCCTCGTTCAGCGTCTCGATGGCGATCTTGTAGCCTTTACCCACTTCGCCCAGGACGTTTTCGGCCGGCACCCGGCAATCGTCGAGGATCAATTCACAGGTTGACGAAGCGCGGATGCCCAGCTTGTCTTCCTTCTTGCCCACCTGAAAGCCCGGCGTGTTCCGCTCCACCAGAAAACAAGTGATGCCCTTGTGGCCGGCTTCGGGATTGGCATTGGCGAACAGAAAGTAGATGCCCGCTTCGGCCGCGTTGGTAATCCACAGTTTGCGCCCGGTGAGCCGAAAATGATCGCCGTCGCGGACGGCGCGTGTGGCTAAAGCAAAAGCGTCAGAGCCGGAACCGGCTTCAGAAAGCGCAAACGACGCCACCGTGTCCTTGGCGAGCTTCGGGAAATAGCGGCGCTTCTGTTCGGCATTGCCCCAGCGCAGGAGAATGTTGTTGGCGATGGTGTTCTGTACATCCGCGATCACCGCCGCCGAGGGATCGACTGAGGCCAACGCTTCCACCGCCAGGATGGCCTGAAAGAAATTTCCGCCCTGCCCGCCGTACTCTTCCGGAATCTCGATGCCCATCAGGCCTAGCTCAAACATTTCTGTGAGCAGTTCTTTTTTGAAGACGCCGGACTCGTCCATGGCGCGCACGTGCGGCGCAATGCGCTCCTTGGCAAAGCGCCGGACGGTCGATTGGAACATGCGCTCTTCGTCGTTCAGAACGGTTAAGGGAGCGGAGGCGGGCGGGGTTGTCGTGGCGATGGACATTTACCCCCAGTCTACTACCGCTGTCGGATCTCAGGTTAAGCAGCGCGGCGTCGAAAACGCATGCGATACAGGCCGAGGAGCACCATCCCGGTGCCGGCCAGCAGGAGCGATGAGGGAGCGGGCATGAGCGCGGGGGGCGGTCCGGGACTGATGAATTGTCCAAAGGCATATGGTCCGGAGCCGACGTTGATAGTTCCGATCACGGTGTTAGAAGACGTATCGATCACGGAAACAGCATTGAGGACGTTATTCGCCACATAGAGCCGGGTTCCGTCGGGAGTTACAGAGACGCCGATGGGGTTTGAACCGACACTGATGACGGCCGCCACGACGTTCGAAGACGTATCGATTACAGACACGGTGGAGCTGTCCTGGTTGGTTACGTAGACGCGCGTTCCCGCCGGATTTATCGCGATGCCAAAGGGAGAGTTCCCGCTAGGCACCGTGGCAACGACTGTGTTGGACGAGGTGTCGATCACGGATATACTGTGTCCGGCGCCATTGGCCAAGTAAGCGCGTGTTCCGGTTGGGCTTACGACCACGCCGAACGGGTTTCCGAGCGGCGGGCCCACGCTAATAGTGGTGATCACGCTATTCGAGGCCGCGTCAATCACCGCAACCATGCTTCCCTCGTTGCCGCCTCGGCTGAACGACGTGGTCACATATACGTGGGTTCCATCCGGACTCACCGCCAGGCCATAAGCGCCCAGACCAACGCTCACAGTCGCCACAACGGAGTTTGACGACGTATCGATAACAGAAACGCTGGCGGCGCTACCGCCATTGGCTACGTAGACTCGCGAACCCGACGGATTTACCGCAACCCCATCGGCTAACGGGCCCCCGACGGGGATAGTGGCGACAACGCTATTCGATGACGTGTCGATTACATAGAGTTGCCCGCTCCCGGTTACGTAGACCCGCGTGCCGGACGAGTTCGCCGCGACTCCAAGAGCGCCGGAAATGCCGGCAATTGTCGTTACAACCTTGTTCGAAGCCGTATCGATCACCGAAACGCTGTTGCCTTGTTCATTCGCAATGTACGCGAACGGCGCTGCCTGCACTGCAGCGGCGCTCACGAGCATCGCGACGAATAAACAGTTCGAGAACTGAATCGGTATCTTCCTCGAGAGCCGCATGTTGGGTATTAGTTTATCAGTTTTGCCCGCATCTCTTGCGATCTTTCCCACAAATTCGAATCAATTATGCGCGGCTTTTGGCGACCTCAAACCTGGATCCAACACAGGCCGAGGATGCGCCATCCCGCTCCCAGACGCGCAAAACGGTGACGGGCGGGCGTTAGCGGCGGGGGCCGCGATGCCTACCTCCCGCAAGATGTATAATCCTGCCAGAGGTCGCCATGAAAACTGGTGTTATATCGCTTGTCCTGCTGGCCGCGTTCGCTGCGTCACTGGCTGCCTGGGAAGCTTTTCCCAGGATCACCGCCGTCGAGCCCGATACCGGGAAGGCCGGAGATGTAGTCTCCGCAAAGGGAGAAAACCTGAGCAAGGCAGCGATTGCGGAATTGTATCTGACCGATGGCAAGAACGACACCAAGGTGCAAATCGACGAACAGAACGACGCTGAAATCAAGTTTAAGATTCCGTCGGCGGCGAAAGCGGGAAAATATCACCTGATGGTCTTGACCGCCAACAAAGCTTCGATGATCGAACAACCGGTAGTGTTCAACGTCGAGTGATTTTGCCGGGTGCGTCCAGCAGCATATACGTCACCACCGCTACCGCGCCCAGTTTTTTGTCGGAGCCGAACAGATCGATGCGTGTGACACACAGCGTGGCGCCAGCCTTGAGCATGTAGGCTCGCGCGGTAACTGTCTTGCCGGAAATCGGGCGCAGATAGTTGACCTTTAGTTCCGTGGTCGTCGCGACGCGGTCTCCATAGTGGCTGATCATGGCGTGCCAGGCGGCCTCGTCAGCTATGGACGCGGCCACGCCGCCGTGCAGCACGCCCTGCGTGTTGAGCAGTTCTTCACGCAAGGGCAATTGGATGGTCACACCGTCTTTGTGCTTGCGCGTTACCTTGATCAGGAGATCGTTTTCGAAGGGCAAGTGGATAGGATAGCGCGGCGGGGGGGTTGTGTCGGTACCGCGATTCAACGTTTGCTTGACAGGTGATTCCCATTATGGGAACTTAGAGTTGTGCGGGTGATCAGCCGCCGGGCGATCCGAAGTTTCGCGGCACGATATCCCGATTCGTGGGGACCGCTGATGCACTGGGCGAACGCGGCTGAGGCCGCTGATTGGAGAAATCCTGGAGACGTACGTCGTACCTTTAATACGGCCGATTTCTTCGGGGATCTGACAGTGTTCGACGTTGGCGGAAATAAATACCGAGTGATCGCTTTTGTGCACTACCGGAGAAAGGCGGTTTACATCAAGTATGTATTGACCCATCGCGAGTATGACAAGGGGGCATGGAAGTGACGACTATCGCGGTTGATCTGGACACGAAACGGTATGGAAGATTACTCGCCAAGGCGCTGCCGGGCGTCATCAAGTCGGATGACGAGAACAACCGGGTGCTCGGCATCATCGAGAACTTCATGGAAAAGGGCGAGCAGGACCTCACTGCGGAGGAAGACGCTTTGCTGGAATTGCTAATTAGCCTGGTCCACGATTACGAGAAGAAGCGCTATCCCCTCACCTCAAGCCCGCCGAGGGAAATGGTTGGGTTTCTCTTGGAGCAACGCGGGTTGAAGCCGAGCGCTCTTTGGCAAGTCCTGGGCTCCCGGAGTAGGGTGTCGGAGTTGCTCTCCGGGAAGCGGGCCATCAGCAAGGATCAAGCCAGGAAACTAGCCGGGTTCTTTCACGTCGGCGTCGAGCTTTTTATTTGAGGCCGATCGGCCGCGGCGCGCAAAATACGCAACTCAAAAGTTGCATATAAGACGCGGATCGGTTATCCTGCAATGTGGAGATTGCATGGGACGGTTCGTGGAGATCCCACCGTGGATTTTTCACTGGTGCCGCGAACGGCTGTCATGAAGCGGCGCACCAGGGCGTACCTTGGCAACCACCAGGGTTGTCCGAGAGTACTGGTTTGGACACAAAGGTATGGCGAAGCGACGCGTTGAGCTCGGGCTGGCGGAAGCGGCGCTGCTGTTTGCTGCGCTCGGCGACGAGACGCGGCTCGCGCTGCTGCGCCAGTTGTCTCAAGCAGGACCGGCCTCGATTTCCGCGCTGGCGGGGAACTTCCGGGTCTCCCGGCAGGCGGTTACAAAACACCTTCAGGCGCTGGCAGTGGCCGGCATTATCGACGGCAATCGTGCGGGCCGGGAGCATGTCTGGGCGCTGAACCCGGCCCGCCTCGCGGAAGCGCAGCGCTGTCTCGAGGTAGTGTCGCGCGGCTGGGACGACGCGCTCGGCCGCCTGAAGGCGCACGTGGAGGATGCATCATGACTGCAATACAGTTGATGCTCGGGTGACAAAATGCGAAAGATTGTCCAGAAGACGTTCTCGCTCGGGGCCGAGCAGCCGCGGAGGCGATTGAGGAAGAGGAACTCGGCGGAAAGCTCGCCCAGCAAAAGGCAGGCTTTACGAAGCCACGCGCAGCGCACGCCGAACGTCGTTCGGCAGGGCTAGCCTGCGGAATAACCTGATCGGATACAGATAATCGTCACCCGATTCATCGACCACCCGAATGAGATTGTGCGCTTCCGCTTCCGGGTCATTGATAAACGGATACAGCTTTCTGACCTCGAGCGAGGCTGCGAACCCGCTGTTTCGAATGCAGACGGCGAATCCGTTTGTTTTAGCCGGCATGGTTATCTATGAAACGCTTGATCTTGAATTCTTTCTTGCCGATGCCAGAAGCTTCGTACCAGTGAAGCTCGACTGTTCGTATCCTACCATTCGGAAGGCGCACATTAGCGATCCCTTTGCGCTTGCGCCAACGCCCTTTGCCGTAAAGCTTCCGCAGTCGTGGCAGCTCGCGAATTGACGTGCCCCGTGCGAACGTCTCGATCTCTGCGATCGCGCCGAGGATCTGGAAAAACATGG
>DATFZA010000016.1:0-3449 GCA_035314765.1 Bryobacteraceae bacterium | reverse complement strand
GGCGGCCCAGGAAGTGGAATCTTCAAATCGACCGACGGCGGTGAAACCTGGACCGATCTCACGCGCAAGCCCGGTTTGCCTAAGGGTGTGGTTGGCCGCATCGGTATCGCCGTCTCGCCGGTGAATTCCGATCGTGTCTGGGCCATCGTCGAAGCCGAAGATGGTGGCGTCTTCAAGTCAGACAATGGCGGCGGGACCTGGACCAAGGAGAACGAAGAGCGCAAGCTGCGCCAGCGCGCCTGGTATTACTCGCGGATTGTCGCCGATCCGCAGAAGCTGGACACCGTCTATGTGGTGAATACCAGTTTTTACCGTTCCGATAACGGCGGCAAATCGTACGCCACCATCTCCACGCCGCACGGCGACAATCACTACTTGTGGATCTCGCCCATCGATTCCAATCGCATGATCGAGTGCAACGACGGTGGCGCGAATATCAGCACCAATGGCGGCAAGACGTGGTCGACGGAAAGCAATCAGCCGACCGCGCAGTTTTACCGCGTGGCGCTGGATAACGACTTCCCCTATCACGCGTACGGCGCGCAACAGGACAACAGCACCGTGCGCACGTCCACACGATCGGACGATGGATCGATCACCGAGCGCGACTGGTATGACGTAGGCGGCGGCGAAAGCGGCTGGATTGCGCCGGATCCCAAAAACTCCCAGATCGTTTACGCAGGCTCCTATGACGGCTTGATCACGCGGCAGGACAAGACCACCGGTCAATTGCGCAACGTGACCATTTGGCCTGACAACACCATGGGCGCGGGCGCCGAAGCGATGAAATACCGCTTTCAGTGGACCTTTCCGCTGGTTTTTTCGCCCAACGATCCAACCGCGCTCTATGCCGGCGGCAGCGTGCTTTTCAAAACAACGAACGGCGGACAGAGTTGGGAAGCGATTAGCGGCGATCTCACCCGCAACGACAAATCGAAGCAAGGTCCTACGGGCGGGCCCATCACCAAAGACAACACCAGCATTGAATATTACGACACCATCTTCACCGTGATCGAATCGCCCTTGAAGAAGGGCCTCATCTGGGTGGGCACCGATGACGGCCTGGTGCAGTTGACCCAGGATGGCGGCAAGCATTGGGAGAACGTCACGCCCAAAGATGTTCCGGAATGGAGCCAGATCAACACCATCGAGGCTTCGCCGTTTGACGCGGGCACGGCCTATGTCGCTGCCACCAAATACAAGCTGGACGATTTTGCTCCCTACCTCTACAAAACTACCGACTACGGCAAGACCTGGACCAAGATCGTCAACGGCATTGACGGCCGGGCGTTCACCCGCACCATTCGGGAAGATCCCAATCATCGGGATTTGCTAGTGGCCGGCACGGAGACCGGGATGTACATTTCCTTCAACGGCGGGCAGAACTGGCAGTCCTTCCAGATGAATTTACCGGTAGTGCCCATCTGCGACATCGCTTTTCACAAACGCGAAAGAGAGATGGTGGTGGCCACGCAAGGCCGGGCGTTCTGGATTTTTGACGACCTGCCGATGCTGTATCAGTTGAACGCCTCGGTCCTACAAGACAAAGTGCATTTGTTTCAGCCCAAGGATGCGTATCGAACGCTGCGCGGCGGATTCCGGCTCCCGGGTGTTGGATCGGCCGGACAGAATCCGCCGGCCGGAGCGGTGATTTATTACTCGCTGGCCGAGAAACCGAAAGGTGATATCGCGCTTGAAATTATGGATAGCAACGGCAAGCTGGTGCGCAAGTATTCCAGCCGCATGGAGCCCAAGCCCCGCCATTCCGCCGCTGCGCCGTCGTTTGAAGAAGAAGAGGAAGACGACAATCCGCGGCGGCGTCCCGGCGCCAACCGCCTGCCTACCGAAGCTGGCCTAAACCGCTTTATCTGGGACCTGCACTACACCGACGCGACCACCTTTCCAGGCCTCATCATGTGGGCGGGGAACACACGAGGACCGGCAGTCGCGCCAGGAAAGTACCAGGTTCGCTTGACCGCCGAGGGGGTGACGCAAACCGAGACCTTCGAGGTGAAAAAGGATCCGCGTCTGGCAACCACGCCGCAGGATTACGCCCGCCAACTGGAAGTCGCCATGCAAATTTACCACAAGCTGAGCGAGACCAATGCGGCCGTAATCGAGATCCGGCAGGTGCGGGCGCAGCTGGATGAATATGCCGAGCGCGTGAAGAATCCCAAGGTGGTGGACGCCGCGAAGGCGCTGGCGAAGAAGCTGACCGCGGTAGAGGAAGAGCTGTATCAAACCAAAAACCGCGCCAGCGAAGATCCGCTGAACTTTCCGATTAAATTGAACAATAAGATCGCCGCGCTGCTGGGAGTGGTGGAAAGCTCCGACGATCCGCCGACTGCGCAAGTGAGCCAGGTCTATGAAGACCTGGCCACGCAGACGAACGTGCAACTGGCGGCGCTGAAGAAGATCATGTCAGGCGATCTGCCGAGCTTCAACAAGCTGATCCGGGATGAAAATATTCCAGCGGTGGTGGTGGAGCCGGTGGAAGCAGTGAGCGGCACGCAATAAGGCCATTTTGGGGGTATCTTGAGGGCTTGATCGCGAGTCCGGCGGATGTGTCGGGACGCACGACCCATCAAATAGGCAGAAGTCGAATCCTACTTCGATTCGGGTCCACCGTCACCAGCGCTCCCGCTCTCCAAGTGCAGGCGGCTGGAGGTGATTGCACGAATGACCATCTCGCCTATTGCGACCGGGAGGATATCCTGGGCGCGTACCTGAATGACACTCGGCCGACGGGTTTTTCGGCTCGCCAGAAGGGCGCCAAAATCCAGATCGTGCGTGAAAATGACCATACCGTTTCGACCGGCGTAGTCCATGATCTCAGAAGTCGGGAGCAGAAGGATCACCGATGCCGGACCAGTGAACGCTATCGAACCCCGAGTCGGCGAAGAACTGAACCCACAACGGGCTCAAGCACATATCGATCAGTAGTTTCAATTCTCAGGCCGCTGGCAGCGGAATTTCGATCTCCTCAACACGCCAGGCGGCGTAAGCGAGAGCCTGCCGAATGTCCCCCTCTTCGAGATACGGGTAGGCGGCTAGGATTTCAGAATTCGTGCGGCCTGAGGCTACAAGCCCAACGACAGTTCCAACGGTGATGCGCATGCCTCGCAAGCAGGGCTTGCCGCCCATCACTTCTGGATTTCTTGTTACCCGATCAAGTCCCATATTCCAGTTTATTCTACGCCGGCTCGCGGCACGCGGGGACGGAGGTGTCCCGCGGCACGCCCCAACAAAATGCCCGAGCAGCGGCGACCCCCGCCGCCAGGGTGAACGGAGTAAACTCTGGTCATGGCCGCCCTGCCGAACCCGCCGTTGGTATCGGTCGAAGAGTATCTGAACGCGCAATATCGCCCCGACATGGAATTCGTGGACGGCGTTCTCGTGGAGCGTAATGCGGGCGACTGGCTACACTCGCTGATTCAGAGCAACGTACT
>DATFZA010000015.1:0-17484 GCA_035314765.1 Bryobacteraceae bacterium | reverse complement strand
GTGAGGCCGACTTCTTCTCCGGAATCTCCGCGATCATGGCTTCGGTCGTCAGCATCAAAGCGCTGATCGAAGAAGCATTCTGCAGAGCCGACCGCGTCACCTTGGTCGGATCGATCACGCCCGCCTTCACCAGGTCTTCATACACGGTGGTCTGTGCATTGAAACCGAAGTTCGGGTCGTTGTTGGCCTTGATCTTCTCGATCACGATGGCGCCTTCATAGCCGGCGTTGCCGACAATCTGACGCACCGGCTCTTCGCAGGCGCGATGGATAATCTGAACGCCGATCGATTCGTCGCTATGATCCTTCTCGAGCCCTTCCAAAGCCTTGCTGGCGCGAAGTAGAGCCACGCCGCCGCCCGGAACGATGCCTTCTTCCACCGCCGCGCGGGTTGCATGCAATGCATCCTCGACGCGAGCCTTCTTTTCCTTCATTTCGGTTTCGGTCGCCGCGCCGACTTTGATCACCGCAACGCCGCCGGCCAGCTTCGCCAACCGCTCCTGCAGTTTCTCGCGGTCGTAGTCGCTGGTGGTATCGTCGATCTGAGCGCGCAACTGCTTAATGCGGCCTTCGATCGATTTCTGCTGGCCGCCGCCGTCCACGATGGTGGTGTTGTCTTTGTCCACCGTGACGCGCTTGGCGCGGCCCAGGTCTTCCAGGCGAACGCCTTCGAGCTTAATGCCGGTCTCTTCCATAATGGCCTTGCCGCCGGTCAGGACGCCGATGTCTTCGAGCATCGCTTTGCGGCGATCGCCGAAGCCGGGCGCCTTTACGGCGCAGGCGTTCAATGTGCCACGCAGTTTGTTGACTACCAGAGTGGCCAACGCTTCGCCTTCAACTTCCTCGGCGATGATCAGCAGCGGCTTGCCGGCGCGCGCAATCTGTTCGAGCAGCGGCAGCAGGTCTTTCATGTTGCTGATTTTCTTTTCGTGGATCAGGATGTAGGGATCTTCGAGAACCGCTTCCATCCGGTCCGGATCGCTAATAAAGTAGGGCGAAAGATAGCCGCGGTCAAACTGCATACCATCCACGGTTTGCAACTCGGTGACCATGGTCTTGCTTTCTTCCACGGTGATCACGCCATCTTTGCCGACTTTCTGCATCGCCTCGGCGATGATCTTTCCGATAGTGGTGTCGCCGTTGGCGGAAATAGTCCCGACCTGAGCGATGGTGGCGTTATCGTTGACGGGCTTGGAGAACTTCTTTACTTCTTCGGTGACAATCTCGACCGCTCTCTCGATACCGCGCTTCAGCGCCATCGGGTTGGCGCCGGCGGCCACGCTCTTCACGCCTTCGCGGAAGATGGCCTGGGCGAGAATGGTTGCGGTGGTGGTGCCGTCGCCGGCGGTGTCGCTGGTCTTGGAGGCCACTTCGCGCACCATCTGCGCGCCCATGTTCTCCAGCGGATCCTTCAACTCTATTTCCTTGGCTACCGTAACGCCGTCCTTGGTGATGGTCGGACCACCAAACTTCTTCTCCAGAATGACGTTGCGGCCCTTGGGACCAAGCGTCACCTTTACGGCATCGGCCAACTGGTTCACACCGCGCAGGATCGCCTGGCGGGAATTTTCGCTATAAACAATTTGTTTTGCTGCCATAGAAACTCTTCTCCTTAGAAACTCACCGACTGCCGCGCTTAAGCTACTTTTGAGGCCGGCAGTGCCGCGCCGTCCAGGATTCCGAGGATTTCGTCCTCGCGCATGATGATGTATTCCTGGCCATCCAGCTTAATCTCGCTGCCGGAGTACTTACCGAACAGAATCCGGTCGCCCGCTTTCACATCGAGAGCGACGACCTTGCCATTTTCCAGACGCTTTCCCTGGCCTACAGCCACGACTTCCCCTTCCTGGGGCTTTTCCTTGGCCGAGTCGGGAATGTACAGGCCGCCCTGCATCGTTTCCTTGTCCTCGACCCGTTTGACCACGACACGGTCATAGAGCGGTCGAATGTTCATCACCTGAACCTCCATATTTAGTTGAGTGTTGAAAACTTGCGATTGGAGCGCGTTAAGCTCCGTTCACAATACTAGCAGAGTACCGTGAGGAGTGCCAGAAATTGGTTGTAACCTATTGAAAGCAATATTAAAATAGTCCTTGACGACAGGCTCTCAGGTTCAACCAGGGACGGACGAGACGTTCCCCAGTCTTGCGGCGCTCCTGAAGCCACCCCCGGGCGCGATGCTCGCGGCAAACCCCAGGTGCAAAACCGGGGAACGTCCGTCCCTGGTTTTCCTGAGGTTTTCCTGAAAACGACCGGCGGAGTGAAACAAGACTACCGGTGAGCTGGCGGCGCGATCAGGTTCAAAATCGCGGTAGTAAAGTTGTTCACAAACGTGGTGCCGCCGTTAAGCAAATTGTCCTTCGTCATGTAGTCGCCCGCGATGTCTGGTTTTAGCCCTACGCCGTCGTAAAAATCCCGGTTGCTGGGATCTCCCGGAAAACCTGGCGTGCCGTCGGCGCTGGCGCGCGTGATGAGGGCTTCGGTGACGCGCGTGTTGCCTTCCGAATATGCGCCCGCATCGAACGAGACGACGTTGCCGCCACCGCCGTCCGTTTGCGTACCAAAAAGAGGAGCCCGGCCGGCGTCCTGAATAAACATACCGAAGAGTTCCGCCGACGACAAAGTGTAGTTATCGACCAGCACGAGAAACGGCTTGGTATAGGCGATATGGTTTCCCTTGGAATCGGTCGCCGGAGTCTGCGTCTGGCTGAAGCTGCACAACGGCAGAGACCCGGTAAGGCCGCCATTTTGGGAAAAGGCCAACTCAACTTCAGACAGATATTCGTTGTAAAGGTTGATGACCCATTGCGGCGCCCCCTCAAATTCCGCCTGCGTGACTGAGCTGGAAAAACCCGCAATCCAGGACTCCGTGGCCCGAATCTCCTCCTGGGCCGCGCGGAACGGAGTTGGCATCAAAAAGCTGGTCAGAGTTTGGGTGTAGCAAATGTCGCCGCCGCCGTTAGCCATAACGTCCACGACCAGCCCGTCGGTGTTGCTCTGGAAGTACTGAACCTCGCCCTGAAACTGTTCGAGCGCCATGGTTTGATCCGGCGGATCCATATCGGGGATGCGAATGTAACCGATGGTCTTGCCTTGCGCCGGATAGGTTCCGGAAAGGAATTGATCATTAGGACCACCGCCCAGGCGCAGCTTGAACCCCGCCGGTGGATTGAACACGGGGAACAGGTTATCAAACGGGCTGAGTCCTCCCGCTTTGCGCGGACCATCCAGCGGCCGGCTGACGGTAAGCTTCTGGAGAGCTTGCATGTAGTCGGGTATCACCGCGGGTTGAATCACTGGGCGTGGGCCTGTCCACAAACCCCAAGGATTCGGTTGTCCGCCTGGAACTTGCGCGCCCCGGCGGCGGCCGATGTCAACGTTTATGTGGGAGCCCGGCTGCTTGGCTTTGCCCACAGGCGGTGGTATCGGCCCTTCTCCCAGGATGGCCGTGCCAAAAATTTCCCAAGGAATTTCGTAGGTGCTCTGTTTGCCGGTCGACTGGCTCTGCACCACGATGGTGGATTTTTTGGAAGTGGGAATAGTGGTTGGTGCGAGCGCGAACCAGCCTTGGTATCGCTCCAGCACCGTGGCCACGGATAACCGATTGCGGCTCACCGCATTCGCGGAACCGTTTACCGCATATGGCTGGAGTTGTTTGATCCAATCCGTCAGCAAGGTTCCATCCACCGAGACCAATTGGTCGCCGACTGCAAAGGGAAACTGGCGTGGAGTGAGCACGGTACGATCGATAAAATCAATCAGGACGGTCCCATCGTAAATGTCGGCTGTGATGGGTAGAAAGGCGTCGAAGTCCGAATTCATGGTGAACTCGTCGTGGCTGTCCTCCAGGCTGGCGACATACTTGGTGCAGATATCGTAGAATTGCAGGTCGGATGTCGAAGCGGTTACCTGATCCACCCAGGGTTGGACGTTTAAGAGGTCGAAGCCGATCAGGTCGACCTTCTCTTGATAGGGGCCATAGTTTCGAGCGTAGAGCGCGGCAAGTTGGAGAAAATCACTCACCTTTTCAGCGGTTGAAAGGTTGGAGACCGCCCCGGGCGCGGAGATACAAAATGGAGCGGAGATACAAAACAGCATTACAGCGGCGAAAAACTTCCTCATTTTCCCTCCTCAGGGATCAAATGAATTATATACGAAGCACCCCCGAATAGTACTAAAGTCTGGCCGTTACAGGACCGATAGATCAGTACGTATGCCATTGGATGCCATGCTATGGATGCTGCTGCCCGCCATTGTGGCGGCCGGATCTTCCCTCTTGACCTTTTACATCATGCAGGCACGCATGGATGTAGCGATTGCTCATGAGCGTGAAACCATTGCCGAAGTGCGCGGTGAAGTCCGGACCTGGAAGAACACGATCGAAGAACGGGTAAAGGCCGCTGAAGAAGAAACGCGCCGGAAGGCTCTGGACGACTTCATGCAAGATTTCCGCGTCGATGAACGTCATTACTTCCGCGAAAACCGCACGGAAGAAACGAGTTCGCGCTCCATGGTGCTCCAGGAACGGCTGTACTTTCGCAATCTTCCCTTGTCCAACTGGGTGGAACACGAGATGGTTGTCGAGGAAAGCGCGACCGGAGATCTGGAGCGGCTGGCTCGCGGCGTTTCCATCTTCTCTACCAATAGTAAGTCCCTTGGAGAGACCGGGTTGCGCGAGCAGGGCCTACCTCCTAATCTGGTGGATACCACCCGGCCCGTGGCTGTGCCCGCGCTCAATCGGGCCGAAGCTTTTGACCTGGCCAGCTAGAACTGTCAACCTGATTGTGTGTTTGCTCGTCCAGAGAGGTGATGGGCTCAATCATGGCCGGGCGGCTCGGAGCCGAGGTTATTGCGAAACCCAGCACGCGCGAGTTCAGTTCCTGGATGGTGTCGGAACAGAAGCGGATTTTTCTGCTATGCCGGCGCTTGCTGGAGGACTGGGAAGACGCGGACGCTGCCACGCAGGATACCTTTCTCAAAGCTTGGCAAGCTCTGAATCGTAGTTCATCTGAGGAACTGGAGGAGCCGGGTAAGTGGTTGACTCGTATAGCAGTTAACACTTGCCTAGATCGGCTGCGATCACGCCGGTGGCAATTTTGGAGGAAGCGCCCCAGTCCGGAAGACGAAGCCACTATCCTGAGCATGGCGCCGGCGACGGAACCCGGCGCGGAAGATAAAATATTCGCCAGCCAGATTAATGGCCGTTTAGCCGCGGCGCTCAACCGATTGAGCGCCCGGCAGCGGGCGGTGTTCACCTTGCGGCACTATGAGGATCAGAGCCTGGCGGAAATCGCCAAGGTTCTGAATCTAAGCATAGGCACGGTCAAGATACACTTGTTCAGAGCGATTGAGACCCTTAGGGAAGAATTGCACGACTTGTATTTTGGGAATCGGGAGGAATCATGAGACCACATTGGGGGGAACCGGATTTTACGCGCTGGATGTTTGGCGTCCAGGACGAGGATGAACACGTCCGCGGCTGCCCGCAATGCCAGGCCGAACTCTCGCGATTGTCAGTGGTGCGCCAGAGCGTCACCGCGGAGCCGGAGGTTTCCAACGAATTTCTCGCAGCCCAACGCCGGTCCATCCTCAACCGCCTGCAGGAGCCTGCCCGCTGGATGCGGGCCCGTGTCTGGGCGCCAGTAAGCGCGGGAGTGGTGTTCGCCGCGCTCGGCGTCGCCCTGCTGCTGCCTACGAAGCCGGCACAACAGCCGATGTTCACTGAGTCCGACCGGAAATTCTTCACCGAGATCAGTTCGATGGAGCAGTCGTCGGAGCCACGGGCTATCGAACCGATTCACAACATGTTTGAGGAATAGGGGCTTGCGGAATCGGATGAAGACTCGCCAACTCGCGACGCCGCTGGACGGGGACGGGGACACTGCGGGCTCGAGTCCGAACTCCTTCGCTCAGAACTACAACAGCGGTGTCCCCCGGGCGCTTGGCTTGGCGGCCCATTGTCGAGAGTCCGGTCGGGTGCCTTGTCGTGCTGCTGAGAGATGCGGTCCTATGCCGCATGCAAGTCTCAATTTGCTTGTTCTGCGTAGCCTGTGTAGGCTATTTCGACATCCTGCTAAGGCAGTCCTCATTTGTCTTCTCCTTTCAGGCTTGCTCTCCGCCCAACTGCCTCGCCGGTTTTACGCCTGGTGGAGCAGCCCTGTGGTGCAGGACCTGAATCTGTCTCCCGAACAGCAGCGGAGAGTGCGGCAGACTCTGCGGGAATATCGTCCCCACTTGCAGGATATCCGCACGGCCGTGGACGGCGCCGAGCAGGACGTCGAAGAGCAGTTTAACGCCGATCCGCTCGACCCCCAGCGCGTGGATAAAGCGATCGAGCGGCTGATTGCAGCCCGAGCCGAACTGACCCGCACGCTCACGCAGATGAGCCTGAAACTTCGCACTGTGCTGACCCAACCGCAATGGCAAGAATTGCAGCGCCGCCGCCCCAATCTGGAAAAAGAGAAAGAGGCGGAGAAGGAAAAAGAAAAAGCTAAATAGCTTGTCGATTGATTACCGGGCGATCGATCCCGGATCCATGGGCTTGCCGAGTTCAAATACCGCGCCCACGGCTGCCACTGACGCCGTCTTGCGGTTCAGCCCCGTCAGTTGCCGGATCCGCTCCGTGGCCTCAATTCCGGTACAGTGAGCGCCGAGAAAATTCTCCAGACCGAACTCGCGCAGCTTCCGGGCCGTCCAATCGAGCTTTGCGTCGTCCAGCGCGTAAAGATGAAAACCGCCGATTGCTGCGTACAGCGGAGCGTTGCGAATCTTCTCCCGGGCATACTCCACGGTATTGATGACTCCCGCGTGTCCGCATCCGGAAAGCAGAACCAGGCCGTCCGCGGTATTAAAGACCAGCGACATGTCTTCCGGAATATTGTCTTCCACCCACCCTTCCGGAGTCTGCACTTGTCCCGTACCACTCCAATTCCGCTCCGGATATTTGCGGGGCACTGGGCCTGTCAGCCAGACGCCGGGATAAATCTGCACGGGATGGTCGTACTCAACCACACGCCCGGTATAGTCGGCCAGGGAGAAGGTTCGCGACTTGCGCGGATACGTTATTCCCTTGCCCACGTGCGCCACGGTGAAGGACTGCGGGAAGTTCTGCCGCAGCGTCTTGAGACCGCCGGTATGGTCGCTGTGGTTATGACTGAGAATCACGTCGGGAACGCCGGCCAAATCCACCTTCAATTCGCGTGCGTTGTTGAGAACCGTGTCTGGCCGCGCTCCCGTGTCGAACAGGATGCGATGGCCATCCGCTTCGACCAGCGCCGAAAAACCCCACTCGCCGATCCCTTCGTCCGACGTCAGCATAGTGGAGAGGATGCGAATCTTCAGTGTCTTGACGGTTTGGGCAGGCGTCAAAGAAGCCAGGGCCAGCAGGCAAATGAGAATCCGGTACATTGCCGTTAGCTTACTATGGCAGCTTACTTCACTTCGCTGGCCGAAACAATGCGGGAGTCGGCGGAAAACTTCTTGTAGTTGTCGAATTTAAGGTCGGCCGAAAATCCGCCGGCTAACAACAGCGCCGCGCGGCCGCTCCCATCCACGTGAACCTGACGCGGCAGCCAGATCTCATCGTTTACTCGAGTCTGCTCGAAGTGCAGACGGGCCCCTTTGTGCAGCCGGAAAAGAAAAAGCCCCACCGACACTGTGTCCGTGGTCTCGGCGTCCACTTTGACCCATTGCAGTTCGGCCTTGTCGATCCAAATCTTGGCGCGAATCTTAGACAGAAACCTTCCGCGGCCGTCGCGAGATTGGAATCCGGGACGCGGCTCGGCTTCAATCGCGTAGGCGTCCTGGCCGTCGATTTTTTCGATTCCCACCAACCGGAAGTTGAGGGCGTCCGGAACATCGCGCAGAAACTCGCGCTCTTTCCGCTGCCGCTTTACCACCGCCTCCTGGCGCTTAATGCAATCCCTACTGTCCTCAACGCCGAGTTTGTCCATGTGGGACTCTTGCCGCTGTTCGTCCCTGCCCGAAAGCGGTTGTCCCCGCCTCTCAATCACCCGCCGGTACGGCGCTCCGCAGAGCATGATTACTTCCGCCGTTTCCGAACTCGTATGCTTCACCTTGCCATGAGTGTCAATCTCGCTCTCCGTTGTGTGCTCGACGTAAGTGTAGTTGCGCGCCAGCTCTTGGTTCACCATGTCCTTGGAAACGGACTGGCGCACGATCTCGCGGGCGTCTTGCCCGCTTAGAGAAGTTAAGAAAACCACCGCAAGGGCGAATGCGTTCGGTTGGCGCATACCTCTCAAGTGTGGCGCACCCTCAGGTTCGAAGCGATTCTCAGCCGCGTCCCTGTCGCAGTAGCCAGGCGTTCAAGCGTTTGTGTCGAAGGACGACTTCTACCGTTTTCCACCCGGGCGATAACGGATTGCGTCGTCTCCATACGTTTGGCGAGTTGCTCCTGGGTACTGCCAGCTTGAACTCGCGTGTTGATTATGGCGCGGGCGAGTTGACTCCAGCCCCCAACACCGCAAGCGTCAACCGGCAAACATACAACGCAAAGGCCCCGCCGCGCTTCCACACGCTCGGGGCCAGAAAACCACGAAGGCCTGAACAGTGCCGTCCTCCTGATGGAGCTTCTAGGTCATGCCATCCCAGATCAGTCGAAATTTCACCCCGCCCAGATGACGAGGCCCTCCAGTCGCGCCCGATGCTTTTTCGAAGGAGAACGGCAACGCATTTTGCCATGCCTCCTTCGTTTCTTCGGATGATGATCACACTGGTGGATTGCCGCAGCGGGAACCGCCGGCCATGCGAAGTTTACCTGTGTCCCCGAGGGGCCTCGTGGCCATGCGGATCATGCATCGCCTGGCCGTGAAACTCCGTGCGGTGTTCCCCGACGGGCTCCCCACGCTTGGGAAGGGCACCGCGGTAGCCCTTACGATAATCGAAATGATGATCCACGTGGCCGTAGAAATGCTCCGGTCCGTGGAACCACGGTCCCGCGCCGATGAATATACCGCCAGAGAACCACTCTGGGCCATAGTAGCCATCCGGGGCGCAATTGTAGGGCGGAACTTCGTAGTACCCATAAGGGCAAACGGGCGGTTCGCCGATGCTGATACCGACCTGCGCAGGAGCGCCATAGCTCAGGACCATAAAAAACTCTGCGCAAATCGTCAAGAGTCCCAGGCGTGTAAGTGTCTTCATAGCTCAACCTCTAACCGTGAAGACTACGCAGAGTCACCAGATGTTTCGCACGGCTTCAAGAGATCTGCCGCAGTTCGGCGACGGGGCTTACGCTAGCGCCATATTCAAATTCTCAATCGCCTCGTCGATCTCGGCCGTGTTCTTGTAGCCAACCGTCACGCAATCGACGCCCGCCTTGTTGAAGGCGAATCTCATAGCCGCCTGGCGGTCTGCCCGCGTCGTAAAGGCGCCTTCTCCCACCAGTTTCATGCTGATCACGCCCATACCTTCTCCGCGGACTTGCTGCACGTGCGTTACTACTTCGCTCACATTGCCCAGTCCGTTCGTGCCGTAATCCTCGGCGTCCATCCTGACGCCCTGGTGGTTCATCCGGATCATGGCGATCTCGAGCCACTGGTTTCCTGGGAACCGGCGCAATGCCGGCAGCCCGTGCACCGACGCCCCGTAGCCCAGCAAAGCCGTCTTTGACTTCGCTTCCAGTATCCCGTCCTGCCAGCGCACGGTGTCTTCGGGCCAAGTCGCCACGTGCTGGTAGTGCATCAGCATCACGTCGAAGTAATCGGTATTCGCCAGCTTGCGCAGTTCATCGATCTTCTCTCGTGGATTGACTCCGGCGCGCGTCGTAACCTTCGACATCAGGCGGTACGTATCCCGAGGGATGCCCTTCAGCGCCGCTCCCAGCATCCGGTGCATGTCGCCGTAAGTTTCCGCGGTCTCAAAGAAGCGAATGCCCCGGTCGTAGGCGTGGCGTACCAATCTGGTGAACCCATCCTGTCCCAGTTCGCGTTGCGTTTGCCCGTTAAACGTACCGGTGCCGAACGCGAGCCGGGTCACCTTGACGCCGGATTTTCCGAGTGTTACCCAATCCGTAGCCGTCCCGCGCGACGCCCGTAACGGCACGCTTCCGGTTCCCGCAAGTACACCCGCGGCGAGTCCGGTCTTTAAGAAATTGCGTCTGGAGCAGTGAGCCATAAGCGGTCTTCCAATTGGCCACATCCTACCATGGGTGATCGACCGGACGCACGGGGAGCAGTCCGCGATCTTCCAGACATACCAAGGCCACGCCGGTGAGTTGCTCGGCTTGACGATGTCGCGTTAGCTGATATGCTATGCTATATAACTGCGTTGCAATGATATGTCATCGCATATCAAGCCGATCCGCCTCAAGGGCTTGCCCGACGCCCTTCGCCGCGAGCTGATTGAACAGCGGCGGAAACGGGGTTGGAGCCAAGCTGAGCTGGGACAACGTCTCGGTTTGCCTCAGATGCACATCTCCGCGATCGAGACCGGCAAGGTCGTTCCACGCTTTGACACTCTCATCGATTTGGTCCGTGTCTTAGACCGGGATCTTCTCATGGTCCCCCGGCCTCTTGTGCCTGCGGTGCAGGCACTGATCCGCGACTATCGCCAGCCCAATCGCGAAACCGATTCCGATGACGGGGAGCGTCCTCTCTATGCCGTGGACGACGATGAGGAAGGCGGGAAGTGACGCTCGATCCCAAGCTCAATGCGCTTGCGGTTCAGTTGCATGGCCGGCAGATCGGGATCATCAACCGTATCGCCGGTGACCGCCACCTATTTTCATTCGAACAGGTTTACATTGACGACCCGCACCGGTCCACGCTGAGTCTGTCTTTTAAGGGCCAGCCCAGAGGCAAAGGCCAGCCCGGAGGCTTGGTCACGGCTGTGCGCCCGGTCGGCCGCCGGGTGCCCCCGTTCTTTTCAAACTTGCTGCCCGAAGGACACCTGCGAACTTATCTGGCCGAGCAGGCTGGCATAAAGCCGGAGCGAGAGTTTTTTCTGCTGGCTATGTTGGGCGCCGATCTTTCCGGCGCGGTCACCGTCGCTCCCCTTACCGCCGGCGGCCATCCTGTCGAGCTGGAAAATACCGATGACCAGGAGAATGCCGGTCAGCGCGACGTGCTGCGATTTTCCCTCGCCGGCGTCCAACTAAAGTTCTCGGCAGTAATGGAAGCTTCGGGCGGTCTGACGATACCAGCCCACGGCGTCGGCGGCTCCTGGATCGTAAAGCTGCCGTCCGCACAATTTCATGCCGTTCCCGAAAACGAATACGTCATGCTGGAGCTGGCGCGCGCCGCCGGCATGTTGGTGCCGGAGATCCGCCTCGTTCCGGTAAGCGGCATCCGCAATTTGCCCGAAGCGGCCGCGCGGATGCGCGGCAAGGCGCTGGCCGTGCGCCGCTTTGACCGGGTGGCCGGAACCGGCGGCTCCATTGGCAAGAACAAGCTGCGCATCCATATGGAGGACTTCGCGCAGGTCTTCGGCCTGTTTCCCGACGACAAATACGGGCGTCGAAGCTATGCCAACATTGCTTCTGTGCTCTGGGCCGAAACGGGTGAGGAGGGCACGTATGAATTTGTGCGCCGGCTGGTCTTCTCGGTGCTGATCGGCAACGGTGACATGCACCTCAAAAACTGGTCGTTATTGTATCCGGACCAACGCACGCCGATTCTTTCTCCGGCTTATGATTTCGTTGCAACGTTACCCTATATTCCGGATGACAGGCTCGCTCTGAACTTCGGCGGAACACAGAGCCTCCACGAGATCACGGTTGACCAAGTCCGCCGATTCGCCGGTACGGCGCGCCTCCCGGTCAGCCCGTTATGGGAGATCGTTCGTGAAACAGTGGAGCGCACCGTCGCTGCCTGGAAAACCCTGGCCCCCAAGGACCTGTTGCCTGCCGTGCTGCGAAAGGCAATTGACAGGCAGATTCATTCGGTGGCGGCGGAGACGGATACCCAGGGCTGAAGCTTGCGAAACAACGCCGGCCGCGGCGCCATACCTGTTTTTGAACACGTTCGATTTATCTTGACACGCCGCCCAACCTCGCTTATCGTTGAATTGAACATTTAGTTGAACATGTTCAAATAACGATTTGAGAAAGGATCTTATGTACATCGTTTCGTCGTACCTGGTTTACCTGGCCATCAGTTTGGGCGTAACCATTTGGGTTGCGGCCAGTCTTCACAAAAACGGCCGCATCTTTCTGATTGACGCCTTTCAGGGCAAAGAGGAGCTGGCCGGCTCCGTCAATCACTTGCTGGTGGTCGGCTTTTACCTCATCAATGTCGGCTACTTTACCCTCGCGCTGCGCACTTACGAGCAGGTGGAGTCCGCCCGCCAGGCCATCGAAGTCGTCAGTGAGAAAATCGGTGTGGTACTGCTGGTTCTGGGAGCCATGCACTTTTTGAATCTCTACGTCTTCAATCGCCTGCGAAGGCGTGCCGCCGCGTGAAGGTTAAAGCCAAAAGCGAAGAGACGCGGTCGCGCATCCTGGCCGCCGCCCTGGAGTTGTTCCGGCGCGAGGGCTTTGAAGCGGCCACCATGCGCGACATCGCCTCCGCTGCTGAAGTAGCGACGGGCGCGGCCTATTATTACTTTGCTTCCAAAGACGCCATCGTCCTGGCTTTCTACGACCAGGCCAGCAAAGATATGCAGCCGCGGCTCGAAGCGGCTCTCCTCAGGAGCAAGGATCTGAAAGAACGCTTGGCCGGTTTGCTGCGAGTGAAGCTCGATTACTTCGCTCCCAGCCGTGGCTTGTTAGGCGCCCTGGCCGCGCACAGCGACCCCGAGCATCCGCTGTCGCCTTTCAGCGAAACGTCCCGCCCGATCCGCGAGAACGATATCGCGGTCTTCGCGCGCGCCCTGCACGAGAGCCGGACCACCATCCCGGCCGATCTGCAGCCGCATCTTCCACGCCTGCTCTGGCTCTACCAGATGGGGATTTTGCTGTTCTGGATCTACGATCGCTCGCCCGGGCAGAAGCGAACCGCCGCGCTGCTCGAGCAAAGCCTGACGCTGGTCGTGCGCCTGATCAAGGTGGCCAACCTGCCGCTCATGAAACCGCTGCGAAAAAAGGTGCTGGATTTGATCGCAGCCGCCACGGACGTCGAGGGCCCCGCCGCCCGCCATCAGCCCGACTAGCCCCGAACGCAAAAGTGAGGGGATCGCGCTTGTTCCCATAGCTAAGTACACCGTTTCGCAATTACGGTCTCGGTCCCCCGCTCACGGTTGGGGCCACATCTATCCTCGCCCAAGCCTAGCCCCGAACGTAAGTGAGGGGATCGCGCTTGTGCCCATAGCTAAGCTAGCCTGTGCAGGTCCTGACTCACGAGTCCGTCCGCCGGCGCCGAACGCAATTCCAGCACATCGGGCAAGTTATCCTATAGCTATACCCATGCGCCGTGTTGGGCCTTTGATCGTAGTTTTGATGATGTGCATTCTCGGCGGCGTGGGATCCAGCTATTACCGCCGTCTGCGGGAACAAGCCAGCCACGCGGCTTCCAAGCCCAAGCAGCTTCCGCCGAATATCCGTTCGGTCGCATCCGACTGGGAATATACCAAGACCGAGGGGCAGACGCCCATCGTCTACATTCGCGCCAAGGACATGGAGGAGGTTGAGAACAAGTATCGGCTCACCGGCGTGGAACTGCATCTGTTCCATAAAGACGGAGACGAATACGATTTGGTGAAAAGCGCCAAGGCGGAGTTCGACATCAATCAAGGCATCCTGTACTCGGAGGGCAAAGTCGAGATCACCATGGGTGTGCCCAAAGACGAAGAGCCCAGCGGCCGCCTGATGAGTATTCAGTCCTCCGGAGTCCACTTCGAAAGCAAAACCGGTAAGGCCTCCACCGACCGTCTGGTGGAGTTTCATTTCGACCGCGGACGGGGCCACGCACTGGGGGCGGACTACGATCCGGGCACGCGTGAGTTGCATCTGCGGGATCAGGTGGAGCTGGTATCGACGGGAGACGGCGCTCCGGACACCAAGCCGATGACGGTGCAAACCAAGGAATGCACTTATAAAGAAAAGGAATCGAAGGTTTTTCTTTCGCCGTGGTCAAAATTTTCGCGGGATACGCTCGCGCTGAACGCCGGACCGGCTGAGGTGACGCTGGATGAGGGCGACATCAAATTTGTGGAAACGGTGGATGCGCAAGGAACGGACAATCGCCCCAATCGCAAGATCGAATACTCCGCCGCGCAGCTTTTGATGGACTTCGCGGAAGGCAGCCAGGTACGCAAGATTACCGGCATCCAGAACGCCAAGCTGATCTCCGGCATGGAAACGACGGTGACGACCATTACCTCGGACAAAGTGGAAATGGACTTCGACACCTCCCAAGGAGACAGCACGTTGAAAGTAGCCGTGGCTACAGGACACGCCGTCGCGGAATCGAAGCCAATTCCGAAACCCGGCACAGACACTCCGGAAACGCGCATCCTCCGCAGCGATGTTATCGCCATGGCGATGCGTCCCGGCGGGCAGGAGATCGAACACGTGGAGACGCAATCGGCGGGCGCCCTCGAATTTCTTCCCAACCAGCCGCGCCAGCCGCACCGCTGGATGAATGGTGAGCGCATTTGGATGGTTTACGGACCCAAGAATACCCTCGAAACGGCTCGCTCCGTCAACGTGACCACTCGGACTGAGAACCCCAAAGAGCCGGATGCTAACACTGCGCCTCCGCCCTCGCTGACTTCGAGCAAGAATCTTCTCGCTACGTTCCAGCCCAACTCGTCGCAATTGGCCAAACTGGAACAATGGGACCAGTTCAAGTATGAGCAGGGAGAACGCCATGCCAGGGCGGAGCGGGCCATTCTCGATCAGCCCAAGAACATCATCACATTGGTGAATCACGCCCGCGTCTGGGACGGCACGGGGTCCACCGACGCGACCACCATCATCATGGACCAGAAGAGCGGCGATATCGACGCCGAGGGCAACGTGGATTCCACCCGGATGCCGGACAAGAAAGACGACGACACCAACGGATCGAGCAGTATGTTGTCCAGCGACGAACCGATGCACGCGCGATCCAAGAAGATGATCACCACCAACAAAAACCAGCACATCAAGTATGAAGGCACCGCGGTGCTGTGGCAGGGCGCCAACCGGTTGCAGGGCGACTTGGTGGAAATTGACCGCGAGAAGAGCACCTTGACCGCGAATGGTCACGTGGTTAGCCAATTGGTCGATAAGTCCAAGGACAGCGATTCCAAAGACAGCGTCAAAGATCAGGCGGCCTCGAAATCCGCAACCAAACCCTCGGCGCCAGTGTTTACAATCGTAAAGGCGCCGGAGTTGTTCTATGACGACGACCAACGGCTGGCGCACTATAAAGGGGGCGCGGCCCTCTCCCGTCCTAATATGCAAGTGAAGGCGCAAGAGATTCGGGCGTTCTTGCGGGATGACAGTGATGATTCTTCTCTCGATCACGCGTTCGCCGACGGCAAAGTGGAAATCTTGCAAACCGCGCCGGACCGGACCCGCAACGGCGGATCGGAACATGCCGAATATTACGTGGACGACGATAAAGTGATTCTGGAGGGAGGAAGCCCCCACTTCGCCGACAGCGTCCGAGGGAACACCAAGGGCGCCAAATTGACCTGGTTTTCCAAGGACAACCGGCTGCTGGTGAACGGAGTGGAGAAAGAGCCCGCCAAGAGCGTACTTCGCAAAAAGAACGCCCCGCAATGAAAACGCTCAAAACATTTGAGATCTGTAAGTCATATCGTGGCCGTAAGGTGGTCCATGACGTGTCGCTCCGGGTGGAGCAGGGCGAAGTGGTGGGCCTGCTGGGTCCAAACGGCGCAGGCAAGACCACGTCGTTCTACATGATCGTGGGGTTCATCAGCCCGGACTCAGGCCGCGTGGTGCTGATGGACGGTGACGAAAAAGACGACATCACCAACATGCCGATGTACAAGCGCGCCCAGCGCGGCATCAGCTATTTGCCGCAGGAGCCGTCGGTATTTCGCAAGCTCAGTGTGGAAGACAATCTCATGGCTGTGCTGCAGACGCTCCGGATGAGCGGCCGCGAACGGCGGGCGCGCATGAACGAATTGATTGAGCAGCTCGGACTCGAGACGGTGCGCCACAATAAAGGCTACGCGTTGTCGGGTGGAGAGCGCCGGCGCGTGGAGATCGCGCGCTCTCTGGTGATTGAGCCGAGTTTTCTCTTGCTGGATGAACCGTTCTCCGGCATCGATCCCATTCAGGTGCTGGAATTGCAGCGGATCATCTCGGATCTGAAGGCCTCGGGAATCGGCATTCTGGTTACCGATCACAATGTGCGCGAGACGCTAGCAGTCACCGACCGGGCGTACATCATCAATAACGGCCGCATCTTCAAACATGGCAGTCCGGAACTGCTGAGCAACGACCCCGAGGTACGCCGCGTATATTTGGCCAACATCAATCTGGAACCGAGAAAGCAAGGTAATTCGGCCGCCGACTAGAACATGGAACTCGAAAAAACCCTGCTCCGGAAAACCGGCGAAGCGATCTCGCGTTTCAAAATGATCCGCGATGGAGACCGGGTCGCCGTAGCCTTATCGGGCGGGAAAGACTCGGTGACGCTTCTCGAAGCCCTGCTGTTGCTGGAGAAGCGCGCTCCCGTGCAATTTTCGGTTTGTGCCTTTACGGTGGAGCAAGGCAAATTCCTGCGGCCATTCGAGCCCATGGCGGAATGGCTGAAACAGCGGGGCATCGCCTGGACGTACCATCGCGATGGGCCGTCTCACCGGCTCCTCGAAGAACAGCCCAAACACGGTTGCGACCTGTGCAGCCGCTACCGCCGGCGCGCCGTTTATGAGATCGCGCGCGGCCTGGGCGCCAACGTCGTCGCCTTCGGCCACACCGCGGATGACTTCTGCGAATCGTTTTTGCGGAACGCATTGTTCACTGGCCGCACAGCCGCCTTGCCGGCCATCACCTGGTCGCGCGACAAGGAATTCCGCCTGATCCGGCCGCTGGTCTTTGTCGACGAGGAACTCACGGCGCAATACGCCGCGTCGCTCGGCGCCCCCCTGATTCCCTGCGGTTGCTCGGAACGGACCGGGACGGTCCGCAAATCCATTCGTGGCCTGTTCGCCGGCCTGGAGAAAGATTATCCGCACTTGAAGGATTCGCTTCTCTCCGCCATGGGCAATATCGAGCCGCAACGGTTACTCGACACGCGCTTTCTGGACCTGGAAAAGACCGAGGAACTGCTGCCGGTTTTGAACGACTAGAGCGGTCGCCGAAACCAACAGAGCTAGACTCACGCGCAATCCTTTTCTCGATTCGATAAACTTAACTGCATCCCGCGATGCTGCCCGGTGTCGGCGACAAACTAGGATTCTTCGAACCACGCCCACTGGCGCGGGCCGCGTGGACGAGCTCGATCCAAAGGCCCACGGCAAAAATTATCGGCGGCGCCGGTGGCCGGGAAACCGGCTTGAACGTGGGGACTTTGGCATCGAGAGATGCGAGGAGGAAAACGAGAAGTGTGCTTTTCGGCAGCAGCGAACTTTA
>DATFZA010000014.1:0-3794 GCA_035314765.1 Bryobacteraceae bacterium | reverse complement strand
CCGCGCTCCTAGGCCCCAGATTGTAGCCTCCACCACCGCCTCCTGCGGACTTCTTCATGCAGCCGGCGCCAGATACCTGCGTATGCACAAATCGTAAACGCCGCCCCCAATCACGCCTCCCAGCAAGGGGCCAACGATTGGCACCCAAAACACCAGCGAACCGTCGGTCAGCCCGTTGTTCTTGAATCCCGCGGCCACCGTGAACAAGCGCGGCCCGAAGTCGCGCGCAGGGTTGATGGCGTAGCCGTGCATGCCGCCGAACGCCATGCCGACGACGACCACCACCAGGCCCACCATCAGGGGCCCCATGAACTGCGGCGGCGTATTCCTTTCGTCGGTGATGGCGAAAATCAACAACAGCAACAAAGCCGTGCCAAGCGTCTGATCCAGCAAACCAGACATGGGGCTTCCTGGAAACGCGGGAAAGGTGGTGAAGATTCCCGCCGTATGATCCAACCCCGGATCGGTTTTCATGAACGCCGGATAGTAGTTCCAAAACACGATCGCCGACGCCAGAAACGCCCCCGCAGTCTGAACCACGCAATATGGCAGGACCTTGCGCCAGGGAAAGCCGCGGTACACCGCTAGCGTGACGGTCACCGCCGGATTTAGATGTGCGCCGGTGGTCTTGCCCGCGACATAGATCCCCATCGTAACGCCCAACCCCCAGGCAATCGTTATATTGGTATAGCCGCCGTTGACGATTTCGCCCGGTAGTCCGTGACTAAAGAGCACGGTCATGGCGACCACGCCTGCGCCAAAAAGAATCAGAACAGTGGTTCCTAAGAATTCAGCCAGCAGTTCCGCGGTTAGTGATGGTTTCATGAGAACGGGAGGATTGTATCATTATCACGAAGACGATCACGAAGACGAACCCGAACATTGAGCGCTCCGCCGATTTCGCTAAGCTCTGGCTCGGCCAAGGGGTGTCGGAAGTGGGCTCCCGCATCTCGCGCGATGGCCTGCCTCTCCTGGCCGTGCTGGTGCTGGGCGCGACGCCTGCCGACATGGGAGTTCTCACCGCGATCGGCGCGTCGGCCATGCTGGTATTCAGCCTGGTCGCGGGTGTCTGGGTGGATCGCCTGCGCCGGCGGCCAGTGATGATCGCCGCCGACTTAGGACGTGCCGCGCTGCTGGCCACGATTCCCTTTGCCGCAGCGCTGCACAAGGTGTCGATGCAGCAAGTTTACGTCGTGGTTGCGCTCACCGGAACGTTGACCGTGTTCTTCGATGTCGCCTATCAATCGCTGGTTCCCTCGCTGGTGACTCGCGAGCGGTTGCTGGATAGCAATTCCAAACTGGCGGCGACGTCCGCGGCGGCTGAGGTCGCGGGGCCTGGCATCACTGGGATTCTGGTGCAAACCATTACGGCTCCGCTGGCGATCCTGTTGGACGCAGCATCCTTCGTTTTCTCCGCCATCATGGTCTGGTGGATCCGCACGCCGGAGCCGGCTCCGCAACCTGCGCCACACGAAAATGTCTGGGCGGAAGCGAGCGCCGGCCTGCGCTTTCTCAACGCGCAGCCTCTTTTGCGCGCTATCGCGCGCTGGTCCGTATTCACTAACTTCTTCCACAGCATGGTGGGACCGCTTTACGTTCTGTATGCGATTCGCAATCTTAACCTCCGCCCGGCGCAACTGGGCATGGTGATTGCCATGGGCGGCGCTGGCAGTCTGGCTGGGTCCACGCTGGCGCCGCGCATCGGGCGCGCGCTTGGCCCGGGACGGACGATCCTGCTCTCCGCCTTCGCCATTCCGTTCGCCTTAGCCCTGATTCCGCTGGCGCACGGCGCGGCTCCCCTCGCCATATCGTTCCTCATGGCCCAACAACTGGTCGGCGACACCGCCTACACCACTTTCATGGTCACCGAACTCAGCCTGCGGCAAACGCTGGCGCCAGATCAAGTCCTGGGACGCGTCAACGCCGCCATGCAGTTGCTCTCGCGAGGCATGTGGCCGCTGGGCGCTATCGCGGGCGGATGGCTGGCAAGTACACAGGGAGTGCGCCCCGCCCTATTCACGGCTGCGGCGGGCGTCGCGTTGTCCTGGCTGTGGCTAGTCTTTTCCCCGCTCCGCAGTTCCCGAGTCGTGACCCAATCCGTATCATGATCGCCGGCCTGATTTCGGACACGCACGGCCTGCTGCGCCAAGAAGCATTGGACGCGTTACGAGGGTCGGACATCATCGTTCACGCGGGCGACGTAGGCAACCCGGAAATTCTCGACCACCTCCGAGAGCTGGCGCCGGTGGTCGCAGTGCGAGGCAACATCGACAAAGGCGCTTGGGCCGCGGCGCTTCCCGAGACAGCGGTCGCCGAGGCCGGCCAAATCCTGATCTATGTCCTCCACGATCTCAGTGAACTCGACCTGGATCCCTCTGCCGCGGGCTTTCCGATAGTGGTCAGCGGCCATTCGCATCAACCATCGGCCAAGACGCGCGCAGGCGTCCTCTATATCAACCCCGGAAGCGCCGGACCGCGGCGCTTCCGTCTACCGATCACGGTTGCCCGGCTCGACCTGGAGCAGGTTCCCTGGAATGTCGAGTTCCTCGATCTTGAAATGAAGAAAACTCCACCTTAAAATTCAACAAGATACGAAACTGAAGTCGGCCGCAAACAATCTCTAACAATGGAGGCAGTAATCATGAAAAAGTATCTCGGACTGATGAGCGCGGGGCTGTTGATGGCGGGTTTGACGTTCGCCGCCGATACCACGGCCAAGCAAGATGCGAAACAGGCTGGCAGCGATGTGAAGTCGGCTGCCAAGAAGACCGGCTCGGCTAGCAAACACGCGGCCAAGGCCACGGCCAAAGGCGTTAAGAAGGGCGTTAACAAAACCGCGGCTAAGGTTGAAGATAAGACAAAGTAGGCTTGGGAAACCGGGCGGCTCTTTGCTAGACTGGAAGAGTTATGCCTATCCCCAACGTAAAGAGATTTCGTCCGTTCTGTCCGACTTGTAACGATTCCTTTACGCTGATGGCGGTTCTGCCGAAGGATGTTGACATGAACGCGTATCTCACTGATGTAGTTGCGCGGCACGATCACAAGGCCTTCCAGGAAGCCAAGCAGCAACACTTCAAGGTTCGCGTCGGCCAGCAGAAGCAGAAAAAGGCGAAATAACGGTTTCGTATTTCTCCCGTGTGAATTGTCAAAAGGCCGGTTCTTCGGAACCGGCCTTTTTTGCATTTTGGCACGCTTCGCCAACGCGAATTGGCCGCCCTTGGGTTTCTCTTGGATAGCGTGCGGGGTGCGAACCTTGCTTGCTGGACCAGGTGGTGGAACAAGAGGAGATCGTCGTTGTCCGGCGGAAGGGCTTGCGCGATGTGGCGCTGGTTCCGGCCACGGAACTGGCTGGATTGATCGAGACGGCTCACCTGCTCCGATCGCCTAAGAACGCGCGGCGGCTGCTGACGGCCCTTCACCGTGCGGAGCGGGCCAAACCCAAGCCTTCGACCGTCTCCCGACTGCGCCGGGAAATGTTGGATGGCCGGGAAGACAAATAGGCGAGCCGCCGTCTTTCACCCGGAGTTTCGACACGGCCTTCGGTATCGGGCTAAAGACGCATCCGGCTACCGCGCTACTTCACCGCTGACCTCTCAGGCGTGACCTACGTCGACAGTGCCGGAATGGCGAAGTCGTCGCCAGCTACAACTCGATCAACCTCGGGCGGAAATGAAGCTGTTGCGTCCCGTGGGCCAGGTCGAGTCGTTGCTACACATGACCAAGCTCTACAGCGCCTTTGAGATTTTCGAGGACGAGCCGGCGGCGTTGGCCAGCTTCGCGAGGCGGTGAAGGCA
>DATFZA010000013.1:0-2794 GCA_035314765.1 Bryobacteraceae bacterium | reverse complement strand
CGCGCTCTCTGAATCTACCCGCGTTGACGCTTGCCGCTGTTAGCAAATAAGATACGTGAGTAGAGCTGCGCACCTCCACTTTCCAACATCTCTGTGCACTCGTCCACATTACGGAAGGGCACTGAAGGGCATCACTTTCGCTGTTTATGGCCATTACCAAGATCTCGGTGCGCGGGGCGCGCCAGCATAACCTCAAGAACATCGACGTCGAGATTCCCCGTAATAGCCTGACGGTAATCACCGGCCTGAGCGGATCGGGCAAGTCCTCGCTGGCGTTTGACACCATCTATGCCGAGGGCCAGCGGCGTTATGTGGAGACGCTCTCGGCGTACGCCCGCCAGTTTCTAGACCAGATGGAACGTCCCGATGTGGATGCCATCGACGGGCTCAGTCCCGCGATCTCGATTGAGCAGAAGACCACCAGCCGCAGCCCCCGTTCGACGGTTGGCACGATCACCGAAATTTACGATTATCTTCGCCTGTTATTCTCCTCGATTGGAGTGCCGCATTGTCCGAAGTGTGGGCGTGCAATAAGCCGCCAGTCGGCGGATCAAATCGTGCACCGGGTGATGGCACTCACCCCGGAAGACCGTGTCATGGTGTTGGCTCCGATCGTGCGCGGGCGCAAAGGCGAATTCAAGAAGGAAATGGAGAAGTTGGTCCAGCACGGATTCACCCGTGCGAGAGTGGACGGCGAACTGGTGAATCTCGATGATGATCTTCCGCTCGACAAGCGGAAGAACCACACCATTGAAGTGGTCATTGATCGTTTGCTGGTGAAACCAGGGATCGAGCACCGGCTCGAACTTTCCGTCGGACTGGCCATGAAGCTGGCGGGCGGTTTGGTGCAGGTGGCGGTGGTGGGCGGTGAGGAACAGCTTTACTCGGAGCGGCTGGCATGCCCGGATTGCGGCATCTCCGTGCCCCAGTTGGAGCCGCGATCATTTTCCTTCAACAGTTCGTACGGAGCCTGCCCGGACTGCCACGGGCTGGGCAGTCGCTACGATTTCGATCCCGCCAAGGTGATCACCGACTGGTCCAAACCGTTGCTCGATGGCGGATTGGGGCCGGGGTCGGCGTCCCAAAACCTGATTCACATGCTCCACATCGCAGCCACGGCGCATGGCCTGGACTTGAGCACGCCCTTCGAAAGGTTTCCGGAGAAAGTACAAAACTTATTGTTGTTCGGAGAGGCAGGCAAAGGAGGCAAGACCGGCTTTGGCGGAATTTTGGCTTATCTCAAACGGGCGCTGGAGGAGTCCACATCCGAGGGATACCGCGATTTCCTGCTCGACTATATGTCGGCCACCGAATGCCCCACCTGCCACGGGCAGCGGCTGCGTCCCGAGAGTCTCGCAGTGAAGGTGAACGGTCTGTCGATCGCGGACTTCACCGGACTGCCGGTTTCGCGTTCGCTGGAATTGGCTCGGAAGATTCAACTCACCGGACGCGAGGCCGCGATTGCGAGCCGCGTCGTGCACGAGATCGTGGAACGGCTGCAGTTTCTGAATGCGGTGGGGTTAGGCTATATCTCACTCGACCGTTCGGCGTCCACGCTTTCCGGAGGCGAGGGGCAGCGCATACGCCTCGCCACACAGATTGGGTCAAAGCTGAGAGGCGTGCTGTACGTGCTTGACGAGCCTTCGATCGGCTTGCATCACCGGGACAATGCCCGGTTGCTGAAGGCGCTCGAAGAGTTGCGCGATCTGGGCAATACGGTGCTGGTAGTTGAGCATGACGAAGAGACCATCCGGCGCGCGGACTATGTGATCGATCTGGGCCCCGGCGCAGGCCGGCACGGAGGCGAACTCGTTGCCCACGGAACGCCGGAAGAAATTATGCATGTGCCGGGATCGCTGACTGGCGCTTATATTTCGGGCAGAGTGCGGATCGAGATGAGGCCGCAGCGCCGGCCGACAAACGGCGCAGGCATCACCGTCCTGGGCGCGCGCGAAAACAACTTGAAGAACCTTGACGTCACCTTTCCGCTGGGCGTGATGACCGTGGTGACGGGAGTCTCCGGCTCCGGCAAATCTACGCTGGTAAATGACATTCTCTATCGCGCACTGGCGAAGACTCTGTACCGATCGCGCGAAGAAGCGGGCGCTCATAAAACGATTTCCGGAGCGGAGAACATCGACAAAGTTATTCGCATCGATCAATCGCCCATCGGGCGGACGCCGCGCTCGAACCCCGCAACCTACACCGGAGTCTTTGCGCAGATTCGCGATCTCTACGCCATGCTGCCAGAGTCAAGGGAACGGGGCTACAAGCCGGGCCGGTTCTCATTCAACGTGACCGGCGGACGTTGCGAGGCGTGCCAGGGCGAAGGGCAGCGTCGCATTGAAATGAGTTTTCTGCCCGATGTCTATGTGCTCTGTGAAGTCTGCGGCGGCCGCCGTTACAATCACGAAACCCTGGCGGTGAAATACAAGGGATACTCCATCGCTGATCTGCTCGAAATGCCGGCTTCGGATGCCTTGCCGATTCTCGAAAATATCCCGCAGGTAAGGCAGAAACTGCAGACGCTGGTCGATGTAGGTCTGGGATACATTCACCTGGGCCAATCGGCAGTGACGCTCTCGGGCGGTGAAGCTCAACGCATCAAGTTGGCGCGCGAGTTAAGCAAACGGCAAACCGGACAAACTTTGTATCTGCTGGATGAACCCACGACCGGCCTCCATTTCGACGATGTCAAGAAGTTGCTGGACGTGCTCCATCGCCTGACCGACCTGGGAAACATGGTCGTGATTATCGAGCATAATCTGGATGTGATCCGCAACGCCGATTGGAT
>DATFZA010000012.1:0-3759 GCA_035314765.1 Bryobacteraceae bacterium | reverse complement strand
CCAAGGGCTCGTAGTCCGGCAGCTCATCACCGATTCCGGACGGACATCCAACTTAGTGGCCAGCGCCCGTTTCGAGGCCCAGGCCGCCGGTCAGAATTCCCAAGCGACGCGATATACCGTGCTGCTGGACGTGAATCGCGCCTATTTTGACTTGCTGCGCGCGCAAGCTTTGGTTAAGGTTGCCGAACAAACGGTTTCCGCGCGCCAACTCCTGAGCAACCAGGTAAACGAACTGACGAAGAACAAGCTTCGATCGCAACTGGACGCGAGCTTTGCGGACGTCAATGTATCGGAAGCGAAACTGTTGCTGGTCAGAGCCCTGGATGCCGTTCAGGGCGCTCTGGCGGAATTAGGCCAGGCCCTCGGCTCCGATCAGCCGGCTGATTATCAGCTCACCGATGAGCCGCTGCCTCCGGCGCCGCTGGGCGCGCCGGATTCTCTCATCGCCCAGGCCGTAAACAATCGGCCGGAACTCGCTTCGCTGCGCGCTTCGCAGGGCGCCGCCTACAAATTCGCCGAGGCCGAAAAAGATCTTTCCCGCCCGACGGTCAGCGCGGTTGCGGTGGGCGGCTACACGCCATATATCAACACGTCCCCGATTCCTTCTTCCTATGAGGGCGTCGGAGCCAACGTGAGCGTTCCGATTTTCAACGGACACTTATTTTCTGCCCGGCGTGAGGCTGCCTACCAACGCGCTTTGGAAGCCGACCAGCGTCTGCGCGACTTGCAACAACAGATCAGCCGCGATGTTCGCATCGCTTGGGGCCACGCCAACGACGCCTATCAGCGGATCGATGTCACGGCACAGTTCCTGCGCCAGGCTTCGCTCGGTCTCCAACTCGCACAAGGGCGATACGATTTGGGTTTGTCTTCGATCATCGAGTTGACGCAGGCGCAGTTAAGCGTAACCCAGGCGGAGATTGAAAATCTTAACGCAAAATACGATTACCAAACCGAGTACGCGGCTCTCCAATACACCATTGGACTCCTCCGCTAGCCAGCCCCTGTTCCGCGAAGTACAGCGCTTTCCCCTGCGCCGCGCCGCAATTGCGCTCGCGGTTCCGCCCTGCTGCATGCTGATCCTGCTCGTATGGCAAGTGTTATTGGGCCATCCGTGGGGAAAAGAACCCATGTCCAACGCGAACGTCGTTGGGTGGACGATATTTCTCTGGCTGATCTATCTGCGCCTGATCACGGTTCGATTGGTCACCGAGGTTCGCAATGGCGAACTGATCGTCGGTATGCGGGGGCTTTGGCGTTCTCGGCGGGTTCGGCTGAGTGACATCCGCTCCGTCGAGATCGTCAGCTTCGATCCGGTGCATGACTACGGCGGTTACGGAATCCGATCCAATCGAGAGGGCCCGGCTTATATCGCGAGCGGCTCACGGGGAGTTCGCGTGACGCTGAGCGCCGGAGAGAAACTGTTGGTGGGCTCGCAGCGGGCTGACGAATTGGCCAAAGTAGTGAGTAGGGCCTAACCGGCGGTCCAGCTCCCTTGGACAAAGCCAAAACGAAAAGGATCTTAACCTGAAGCTTCGAGAATCGGGAGTCGAGAGAAAGGCATCGCTTGCAACGCGAAGAGATTAGGAATTCACGCGCCGAGCTGCTCAATCGATTTTCGTTCTTCTTCGAGATCCTCGTGAGTGTAGCGCAACGGTGGTACGCCGTGATGCGCGGCAGAGTCCATGAAGGCAACCAGCGGCATTGCAGAAAGTCGTGCCGCCAGACCTAGAGAAATTTTCTCTTCACCAAAGAGTCCAAGCGCGATAAGTCTCGCTGCTTCAAGGGAGACGTTTTTCGGATCGAGCCGTGCGGCCAGATCGGCAGGAAGTTCAACGCTCACCGTCTCCATGGTCTTAGGGTAGCGCGAATCGAGAGATTGGCGAGGATAGGTACACGGTTTCATAAGTAAGCCGGCGTATTGCAGGTCCCCTCACTTACGTTCGGGGCTAGGCTAAGTGTGGCTGACCAAGCGGCCATACGAGACCGTAGTTGCGAAACGGTGTACTAAGCCAGCCTCCCGGGCAGCTCGGATGTTCGCTGGCCTGCACCATGGGCTCCTCCGGTAGCGTACCCACGTTCCACGTTAAGGCGCCCGGCACACCTCTATAACATTGCCGTCCGGATCGCTGATCTCGAAGAACTCCGTTCCCCCACTCTGTCGGATTTCGCCGGCGGTCCACCCGCGCCTTCGAATGACCTCCTGCGCTTTTTTCAGGCTGTCGGCGAAAATAAGGGGATGGTCGGGAGGCGCCAAACCGGCGTGTTCAGCTTCCGCGCGATCGCGTAGCAGAACCGTCGATTTTGCATCTCCCGACAGCCTCAGCGCGACATCCGACGCAAGCCCTGGCGCCGACGTTCCAGTTTCTTGACAGTCGAACATTCCCACCCACCACTGTTTCGCCGCCTTGACATCCGCGCAATGCAGAACGATCGAGTTTGTCCGCAATCGAGGCAGGGCCGATTTGCGAACCAGGGCGACCAGAGCGCCCAGAGAGTAGAACAGTCCTGGCACGGCGAACGCCGTGCCGATGGTATACAGGCACTCCGTGTTTCCGCACGCCGGCCCGAACAGATTATTCATCACATAGTCGCGTTGGGACTGCCTTGACCACGATGGACTCCAGGTAGTCGTCAGTTCGCGCCAGGAGTCGAGGAACAAAAGCACAGGAACGACGAAGACAAAAGCCGCAGAGAGATTCCTCCTTCTGAGGTTGAAGGAGAAGCCCAGGAGTCCCGCAACGAAAGCGACGCCAGGGGCAATGGCCGCGATGACCGGGTTGCCGGCATAGAAACGGTTCGCCAGCAACTCCACGGGATACCCAATCAGCATCGACAAGGGAATCCCAAGAAATAAATGGAAGCAGTATGACGACACGAACGACACGAGGTTCAACCGCCGTCACCGCCCCTGCGCCCGAGGCGAAGCGCGCACCGCCCGCTCAAATGCCCAGCCGCGAATATGATCGATCTGCTCCTTCATGGTGCGCGACAGCGGCACAGTCTTCACCGCGACGTTGATGAGATCCTGCCCGGTCAAGGGACGGTCCGCCAGTTGCGCTTTGGTTATGGCCGACACCACGCATTGCTCGATCTCGGCGCCCGTCCATCCGATCGTGAACTCGGTCAGTTGCTCCAGCCGGAAGCCTGCGATGTCCACGCCGCGCCGCGCCAGATGAATCTTGAAGACCTCGATCCGCTCTTCCTCGATCGGCAGATCCACAAAGAAGACTTCATCGAAACGCCCCTTGCGGATCATTTCCGCCGGCAGCAGGTCGATCCGGTTGGCGGTCGCGGCCACGAACAGTCCTTTGGCTTTCTCCTGCATCCAGGTCAGGAAAAAAGCGAAAATCCGGCCCTGTTCGCCGCCCGAATCGGTAGAGGTGATCCCCATCTCGATTTCGTCGAACCACAGCACGGCCGGCGCCAGGTCTTCCATCATCTTGCAGGTTTCGACAAATGCGCCCTCCGGCTTGCCGTGCCTGCCGGAGAAGATCTCGATCATGTCCACGCGGTACAGCGGAAGCTGGAAATAAGCGGCCGCGGCCTTCACGCACAGGCTTTTGCCGCAGCCCGGAATTCCCATCAGGAGAACGCCCTTGGGCACGATTTCCGCGCTCAGGGTGTCGCGTAACTGGAACAGCTTCTGGCGCTCCAGCAGCCACTTCTTCAGGTTTTCCAGTCCGCCGACTTCTCCGATATTCGTACCGTCCGCAATAAACTCGACCACCCCGCCGCGACTAACCAGTAGCCGCTTCT
>DATFZA010000011.1:0-5328 GCA_035314765.1 Bryobacteraceae bacterium | reverse complement strand
TTGATTGAAGCCAGAATCCGCCGGGTCTGAATTCCACCGCCTCTGAAAAACCCAGGCGTTACACTCAAGGTTCATGTTAGTCGTCATGCAAGAGGGAGCCGAAGAGGTTCAAATACAAAAGGTGATCGATCGCCTGGTCGGGATGGGCTTTACCGTTCACCGTTCTAGCGGCGTAACGCACACCGTGCTGGGCGGCGTGGGACCGGTCGCGGATTTCGATCCGATCGAATTCGAGGTAATGGATGGCGTAAAGGAATGCCATCGCATTGTTTCGCCCTATAAACTGGCCAGCCGGCATTTCCGCCCGGGCGGTACCGTGGTGAAGGTAATTAGAGCGGGGATCGGGACGGTCGAGATCGGCGGGCCGCAAGTAGTGGTGATCGCGGGTCCCTGCAGCGTGGAAAGCCGCGACCAGATCGAACAATCGGCTGAGATCGTGGCGCGGGAGGGCGCCAAGGCAATTCGTGGAGGCGCCTTCAAGCCTCGCACTTCGCCTTACAGCTTCCAAGGCTTAGGCGAAGAGGGCCTGAAAATGTTGCGGGAAGCAGCCGACCGAAACCACTTGCTGGTCGTTAGCGAAGTAATGGATCAAACGCAGATCCCGCTGCTCTGCGAATACGCCGACATTCTGCAGGTGGGCGCGCGCAATATGCAGAATTTCAATCTGCTGCGTGAACTCGGTCTAGTTCGTAAACCGATTCTTCTGAAGCGCGGCATCGCCGCCACTATCGAGGAGTTGCTGCTAAGCGCGGAATACCTGCTCTCGGGCGGCAATTACGACGTGATCTTGTGCGAGCGTGGAATACGGACGTTTGAAACGTCGACCCGCAACACCATGGACATTTCGGCGATCCCGATGGTCAAGGGGCTCTCTCATCTGCCGATTCTCGCCGATCCCTCGCACGCAACCGGCCGGCGAGACAAGGTGCTCCCTATGGCGCGCGCAGCCATCGCGGCTGGAGCCGACGGTCTGTTAGTGGAGGTTCACCCCGATCCCGAACATGCGCTCAGCGATGGCGCGCAATCGCTGATGCCGGCTCAATTTGCCGAGATGATGCGCCAGACCAGGTCTGTCTGCGCCGCCGTGGAGCGTTCCGTATGAGGCCCTAAGCGCATGGAGACCGTTGCCATCTTTGGCGTAGGGTTGATCGGAGGTTCGTTTGCGCTGGCTCTGCGTCACGCTGGATTCAAGGGCGTAATTCTGGGCGTCAGCTCGCCGCGAACCATTGAGCAGGCCGTGGCGCTGCGAGTGATTGATGCGGGCGTCGATGAGGAAACCGCGGCCCGGCAAGCCGACTTGATCTACTTAGCGCAGCCAATTCACGAAATCCTTAACTCGATTGCTCGCCTGAATCCGTGGGTAAAGCCAGAGGCTTTGGTTACCGATGCCGGTAGTACCAAGACTGCCGTTACGCAGCATGCGTCAAGATATCTGCGCCGTTGCGAGTTTCTCGGTGGCCATCCGCTGGCAGGCAAGGAGACAGCGGGAGTAAGTTCCGCCGAACCGCAGTTGTTCCAAGGGCGCAAATACGTCGTCACGCCGTTTCATTCGGAGCAACTCGCAGTTACTGCCGTGCGCAATTTTCTAATCTGGTTGGACAAAATCGGCGCAGTACGCGTGGTCCTGGACCCAGCCGAACACGATCGCGCCGTGGCTTACACCTCGCATGTGCCGCAACTCGCGGCAACCGCGCTGGCGTTGGCGTTAAAGAACAGCGGTGCGAACTTAGACGTTTTCGGTCCGGGTGTACTCGACATGACTCGTCTTGCCATGAGCCCTTTTAGTGTTTGGAAAGACATTCTAGAGACCAATTCGAGCGAAATTAGAAGCGCCTTGTCGATCTACATTGCAGCCTTACAGCGCCTTACGGACTCCGTAGGTTCTGAAGATATGCGGAACCAATTCGAGCAAGGCGCCGATTTGGCTCGCCAACTTAGAGGCTCCAAGCTTTTTCGCGGCGTCGAATAAAATATTTTTTGGGGGCGCCTGGGTGGGTTTTCAGACTATAATAAGCTAACCCACAAAGATGGCATCGGTCCTTGGAGAGCTGGCACAAATTGTGCGGGCAGACATCCTATCGCTAGAAGGCGTGACGCGCTTTTCTCCGAATCGGCGCTTCGCCTCACTTTATTCAGAAGGTAGCCCGGCGGATAGCATTTACTTTCTCGAGTCGGGTTTGGTCAAGACTTACAAACGCGGCCCGGAATCCAAGGAGGTCACCCTGGAGATCGTCCTCCCGGGAGAACTGTTCGGCCTGCATTCATTGGGGCCGGAAAAGCACCGGCGAGTTTCCGCTGAAATCCTGCACGAAGGAAGTATTCAAGTTATCCCTCGTGAGGTGTTCTTGCAATTCTGCCGCGCGCGGCCGGACACCTGGCGTTTGTTGGCCGAGGCCCTACTGCTAGCCAATCGAGAGCTGGAGAAGAAGATCGAATTGTTCTGCTTACAGGACGTCGAATATCGCATCTTGCATTTTGTCGCGCAACTGGCCGAAACCATTGGAGTGGGGGGCGACGGGCGAGAACGGACGATTCCTCTATCTCAAGGTGAGTTGGCCAGCGTGATTGGAGCCACCAGGGAAACGACCTCGACCATGTTAAACACGCTGGCGCGCCGCGGGCTTCTGCGGCTGGGCCGGCGCAAGTTGGTGGTGCCTTCGCTCGAACAGGTGCGCGCCGCGACCGGAGTGCGCGCGGCCCGCGCTGCGCCCCAGGCCTAGAACTTCGGCCTAGATAACCAGGCGCGGCTATCTCCTTCGGAACTTCTCCGCCAGCGTGTTTAATTGCTCGGTTATTAGTGGCCTCGCCGCTGCCGGCATGTCCGTCCGCGGTGGGGCTTTGCGCGCCGCTACCGGCGGCGTCTCCAGAGCTTTCATGGAAAGAGAAATGCGTTTGGCCGCCAAATCGACCGACACTACTTGTACCTTCACCGCCATGCCTGCTCTCACAAACTTGCCGGGGTCTTCAATATGGCGATAGGAGAGCTCACTTACGTGTACCAAGCCGTCGTGATGTACGCCAACATCGACAAAGGCGCCAAATCGCGTAACATTGGTAACCACGCCGTCGAGTTTCATTCCCGGCTGTAAGTCGGACATCTCTCGCACGTCTTCGCGGAACTGCACGGCGGTGAACTTATCGCGTGGATCGCGTCCTGGCCGGCGAAGCTCTTCTCGAATGTCGCCGAGCGTGAACATACCAATCGATCCAGTCTGAAACCCCTCCAGTTTCACATTCTCAATCAGACTCCGGTCCGAGAGCAATTGAGCGATGGTGACGCCGCATGCCTTAGCGATTTGCTCGACCACCGGATATGACTCCGGATGGACCGCGGTTCCGTCGAGCGGATGCTCACCATCCCGAATTCGCAGGAAACCCGCCGCTTGTTCGAAGGTCTTCGGGCCAAATCCGGGCACTGCGGTCAACTGCATCCGGGATTGGAATCTTCCATGCTCGTTACGGTATTCCGTTATTTTTTCGGCCACGCGCTCGCTGATTCCGGACACATAGCGCAGCAAGGCAAAAGAGGCGGTATTCAGATCGACGCCCACGCGATTTACGCAGGATTCTACTGTGGCTTCTAACCCGGTCCTCAGTTTTTTCTGATCCACGTCGTGTTGATATTGACCGACACCGATTGACTTAGGGTCTATCTTCACCAGTTCGGCGAGGGGATCTTGCAGGCGGCGGGCAATGGAAATGGCGCCGCGCACGGTCAAATCGAGATCGGGAAACTCTCTCCTGGCGATATCGGAGGCGGAGTAAACCGATGCTCCCGACTCATTCACCGGTACGCAAAAGATGGTACTTAGTTTCTGCTCCCGCAGGAAATCCTGAACAAAGGCGAGTGTCTCGCGCGAGGCCGTGCCATTGCCGATGGCGATGGCGCGTACCGTGTGTCTTTTTGTCAGATCGAGGAGAATCCGCGTGGAACCAGCCAGATCCTTCTTCGGCTCATGAGGATAGATCACGGTATGATCGAGAAGCTTTCCGGTTTCATCGACGACAGCGACTTTGCAGCCGGTCCGGATGCCGGGATCGATTCCAATCACGCCCAGTGCGCCCGCCGGCGGCGCCAGCAGGAGGTTTTGCAGATTTTCGCGAAACACCCGGATCGCCTCTTCATCCGAGCGTTGCTTCAATTCCAGACGAATCTCGGTCTGGATGGACGGATTGAGCAGCCGGTCGTAGGCGTCCTCAATGGCCAAGTTAAGATGGGGCGTCCAGTCTCCGAGCGTGCGATGGACGCGCGCCTTCAAGAACGCGAGTGGTTTGTCCCGGGGCAGCTCGATCTCAAACCGCAGAATTTCTTCCTGCGCTCCGCGGCGAATCGCGAGCATGCGATGCGAAGGAATTTTCGCCGCCGGCTCCCGATAATCGGCGTACATTTTGAACTTGCCTTCCGGATCCTGCGCTCCGTCCACGGCTTGGCTAGCGACCACGCCTTCATCGAGCATTTGGGTTCGCAGCGCCTTGCGCAACTCCGGAGCTTCACTCACCCGTTCCGAAACGATGTGTCGCGCGCCCTCGATGGCCTGCTCGATGGACTCGACACCTTTTTCCGGGTCTAGAAAATTGACTGCGTATCGATCGAGCGGCAAATCGCGCCGCTCTTGGTTCCACAAATAATCCGCCAGCGGTTCCAATCCCTTCTCGCGGGCCATTTGGGCCTTGGTGCGGCGCTTGGGCTTATAAGGAAGGTACAAATCTTCTACTTCATTTTTGTCGAGCGACGCCTCGATTTTGGCGCGCAGCTCGGGAGTGAGCTTGCCTAGCTCTTCGATGGTCTTGAGCACGGTCTTCTTCCGCGTTTCCAATTCCCGGAAGTATTCGGCCTTCTCTTGAATAGCGCGAATCTGTACTTCATCCAGATTTCCGGTGGCCTCCTTGCGGTAGCGCGCGATGAAAGGCACCGTGCCGCCCTCGTCGAGCAGCTCGATGGTAGAAACCAGGGAACGGATAGCGATGTTGAGATCGCGGGAGATGGCTTGGAGGATGGCCGGAGTAAGAGCAGATGATTCCATCGGTGTTCTTCTTGAGGATAGCGTTGTCGGGCAACGTCGGATGTGGGAGGGTCAGCGCCGGTCCCTGGTGCCGATCCCCTCACTAACGTTCGGGGCTAGACGAACAAGCCGGACCAGGGGGTTTGGCGCCGTCCAGGGGGACGGCCCCACAAATCCCTCGCGTGGGCAGAAATTTCCTTGTGGGGCGGACCCCCTGGTCCGGCCTGTGCAGGACTGAAAAACTCAACCCGGTCCGCCAAAACAAGAACCCCAACGGGCTGCCGAATCGATTCGGGTAGCTACCCCGCCGGTGTACAGTATCGTG
>DATFZA010000010.1:0-7655 GCA_035314765.1 Bryobacteraceae bacterium | reverse complement strand
CCCAGGTGCGGGATTTCGAGAGAAGACCCCTATCCAGATCGCGGTTCGCAATCCGCGATGCATACAGGGCGTCTTTCGCGTGCCTCCGGACCAGTTCTGAAATCTACCAGGCAACGCTAGCGCCGCACCGGCTTAGAAGATATCTAATCAATCCGAATTTCATTCCACGCTAACGCCTGCACCAGAAATTGAAGCTGATTCTCGCCCAGGAAAAGACCGCGGCCGGCCTGCAAATCAACACTACCGCGTAGAATTCTTTCCTCGGCGCCGCCGGGCCGTCACTTTACACCGGCACTTCTACTCACCACAAACCGCGTCAGCATCATCGCCGCGCACGCCGAACTCAGCAACACTCCAATCGACCCCATGATCAACAAGCCTTGCACCGTCGCGTTATGTCCTTTCGCCCTTTGGCTCTGTATCAGAGGAATCAGCGCGATCCACTGCGTCACGCCCCAACTCAAATAAACCAATTTGCTCGTCTGATTGTTCATCGCGATTGCACCCGCCATCGCCAGCACGAAGAACCCAATCTGGCACAAGCAGCCCAGCAAACAGCCTGTCCCTACGCTGCCACCTGTTGACGATTGCGCTCCGGTCATATTAGCCCGCCATCTTCGGCGCCCAACCCGGCACTATGAACCTCGCAGCGCATGCTGAACTCAACAGCAGCCCAATGCATCCCATGATGATCATGCCTTGCGCTGTCGCAGGATGGCCATTGGCTCTCTCTCGAAGAATCATCGGGATCAACGCAATCCATTGCGTCGCTCCCCAACCAACCAGCAGCACAATGGTATTGCCCGCGAATAGCCCAAATATGCCGATTAATATGAACGCAATCTGGCAAGCCAACCCCATGAGACATCCGACAACGACGTTTCCTTTGTCTGCACTTGCTACGTGGTCCATCCTGAGTCTCCCGCTCTCGCTTCAGCCGCTACCGGCGCGCGAAACCCATCGCCGCGCACGCCGAACACAACAGCACCGCGAGCGATCCCGTGATCGGCAATCCTTGTACGGTGGCGTGATGCCCTTTCGCCCGTTGGCTCCGAATCACCGGAACAAGTGCAATCCACTGCGTCAATCCCCAACTGCCCCCTGCGAAAAAACCCATCGGTTGTCGCCCAGCCCTCTGAGGATTGCCTCGGGCTCTCCAGACTCGTGACCCCAAAAATGCTCACCGCTCAGTTCCTCTCCCCAATCTCCATCAGCACACCCCGCACTTCCCGCTCTCGTCGCAGCGGCTGCAAAATCGTCTTCTCCAAATCGTCGCGATAGAAAAGATTGTAGGTATCGAACGGAATGATCCGCTGCCCATCCGGATGCGCAATATGCACGCAGCTCTTCTTCACGCTCCGTACGTCGAACCCCCAGGCGTCGATAAACTGCATGATAATCACGCGGAACACGCTCCGGTAGTCCAAATTCATCGGCGCCATCACTTGCGGCAGGCAGCACAGCAGGTCGCGCAGTGTTCCGGCGCTAGACACCGGCGAATGATTCGTCGAGAACAGCTTGAAAATCTGCTTCTGCAGCGTCTCGTCGTTCTCGTAGACAATCGTGTTGCGTCCTCCCTCAATCAGGATGCGCGGATCGATCATGCCGGTCAGCGGAATTACTTTGCCGTTGGACTTCAGCGCGTAGGCCATGGCCAGCGAATCCGGATGGCACGGCACCGGAATAATGTCCTCCGGCTGAAACACCTTGCTTTGCTCCAGTAATTTCCGCCGCACTTCCGTCAGCGTCAGCCGGTCCCGCGCCGGGTCGAATCCGTCCAGCCGCCCCGCCGCCTGAATCGGTTGCAGCACCACGCCTCGCACGCACGGCTGCTCCATCGCCCATTCCACAATGCGTCCGATTTCGCCATCGTTCAGCCCGCGCTTCAGCGTCACCACCAACGATGTCGACACACCCAGCCGATTCAGATTCTCCATCGCCTGCATACGGATGCTGGTTAAATCCGCGCCCCGCAACTCCTTCAGCGCAGCCGCTTCAAATGAATCGAACTGCAGATACACTTCAAACCCGGGCATGTACTCCGCCAGCCGCTCCGCAAAACCCGCGTCGCGCGCGATGCGAACCCCGTTGGTGTTCACCATCAAATGTTGAATCGGCCGTCGCTTGGCGAGATCGAGAATGCGAAAGAAATCCGGGTGCAGCGTGGGCTCGCCGCCGGAAATCTGCACCACGTCCGGCTTTCCCTCATTGCCCACCACCGCATCCAGCATGCGCTCGACATGATCGAGAGTGCGGTACACCGGCCGCGCCGGACCACTGGCCGCGTAACAGATCGGGCACTCCAGATTGCAATGATCCGTGATCTCCACCAGCGTCAGGCAGGAGTGCTGCTCGTGGTCCGTGCAGAGCCCGCAATCGTACGGGCAGTCCCAGCGCACCGGCATGTTGTAATGCGTGGGCATCTCCGGCGGTTTGAGAAACACTTCGCGGCAACGCCGATAGTATTCCACATCGTCCGCCATGAGAATCCTCTCGGCGCCGTGCACCGGGCAGCGCTTCAACAGATAAACGCAGCCATCCTCGAAGACAATCTTGCCTTCCGCCCGCCGGTAGCAGGTGGAACAAATTGAGATCGCCGTGTCGTAAAACAGATACGGCCGGATCCGGTCAGCCATGCGCCAACGCCTCCTTCGGCTTCCATGCTTCGGAAACAATGCGCCACAGATCGCGGCTATACCAAAGCACCGCCGCCGCGCAAGCCCACTGTAGTACGGTCAAATCGGCGAAGCGGACGTCCGGCTTCAAAAAATCGACCAACAATCGCCAGGAAAAATACGCCAGAACGAAAATCCGGAACCGGTCGCCTTCGGCAAAACGTGGCGGCTGAATACGCGCCAGGCCAATCGCCAAAACCAGCATCGCCGCCATCTCATACAACTGCACCGGATGACGCCGTACGCCATCGCCTAGATCGATGCCCCAGGGCAACCCCGTCGGATTCCCGTAAGTATCGTCTTGCTTCCCGGCCAGCAGGCAACCCATGCGTCCGATCGCGATCCCGATTGCCAGCGGCAACGCGAAGAGGTCGCCCGTCCGGCGCCGGATATCCGTTCGCCATTTCATGAACTCCACCGCCATGGTCCCGCCCAACAAAGCCCCAACAATGGTTTTGCCACCCAGCAGATAGCCGAGATTAGACCACTCACTGGCAGTCCGCGCCGGATCTTCGCACAAGTAAAGAAGCTTGGAGCCGATCGCCGCTCCGGCAACCGCCGCTACGATCACATTCCACCGGACTGGCGTCTCCAAAAAATCGCCCGTCCTCTGGCGCTGCGATATATACAGACGGAAAGCAACGATATACGCCAGTGACTCAAAAAAGAAATGCCAAAGCACGTTTGCTTATTATCCACCACTCCACCGTGAAGTCCCGGGCTTTGGCGGCCGATAGGAGGAGAGTACTAAAACCGTGCGGGCACCGGCCTATCCGGCCCCGCATTCGGGAGAGTCCACTATATGCCAGGAAAAAGAATCGCCCTACTCGTTGCCGCCTCCACAGCGGCGTGTTTCCTCCCCCTGGCCGAGGCCCAGCCTGTGGGTCGTCCGGCGGCAACTATCCGTGAACCTATAGACGAATCTAAACTCGTCACGCTTTACCACAATACGCGGCCCGAGGCGAACGCGGAAAACGACCGCGGGCGGGTGCCGGACACGTACGCCATGGATCATCTGCTGCTCCAACTCAAGCGTTCTCCTGAGCGCGAAGCGGCGTTGAAGCAATACATCGACCAACTGCACGACCGCAATTCTCCCAACTTCCATAAATGGTTGACGCCGGATCAGTTCGCTCAGGCTTTCGGCCTAGCGACGGCGGACGTCGATACGGTCAAGGGCTGGTTGACCGCGCGCGGATTCAAAGTAAACGGAGTGCAGACCAGCGGATTGATGGTGGATTTCAGCGGCACGGCGGGCCAAGTCCGGCAGGCCTATCACACCGAAATCCACAATCTGGAAGTCAATGGAGTCAGGCACATCGCCAATATGACCGATCCCCGGATTCCAGCGGCGTTGGCCCCAGCGGTCGAAGGCGTGGTTTCCCTGCACAACTTCCGTCCCAAACCGCAATTGGTGCCTCGTGGTGAATACACATACACCATCCCGCAAGGCACCTTCCATGCCTTGGTGGCCGGCGACATCGCCACGATTTACAATCTCACTCCGCTTTTCGCGGCCGGTTACACGGGCAAAGGCCAATCGATTATGGTGGTCGAAGACACCTATCTTTATTCGGTTACCGATTGGACGATTTTTCGCAAGACGTTCGGTTTGTCCCGGCCTTATCCCTATGGCAGCTTGACCCAGGTCAGTCCAACCGGCGCCATCACCTGCACCAATCCGGGTTATCAGGGGTCCGGCACTCCGGGATATGGGGACGACGGAGAAGCGGCTATCGACGTGGAATGGGCAACCGCGGCCGCGCCAAATGCAGCCATTATTTTGGCGGCCTGCACCGATACCAACGCATTTGGCGGCTTGATCGCGCTGGAGAACACTCTCAATGGTCCCGCTGGGAGTTTGCCTTCCGTAGTGAGCATCAGCTACGGCGAAGCGGAAGCGGCCAATGGCGCTACTTCCAATGCCGCTTTCAACAGTGCCTACCAACAGGCTGTGACAGAAGGCGTTTCCATTTTTGTCTCATCCGGTGACGAACTCGCGGCCAGTGATGACGGTGGCAATGTCTCCACTCACGGCATCGGCATCAGCGGCTTTACGTCCACGCCATACAACGTCTCCGTGGGCGGCCTGGACTTCGGGTACACGGCGGACAGCGTCGACCCTGCCACGTATTGGAATGCAACCAACAGCAATACCTATAGTTCGGCGCTCTCCTACATTCAAGAGATTCCCTGGAACAACTCCTGTGCTAACAGCTTGCTAGCCCCTTTTCTAGCCCCGATCCTCGGCACTCCGGCCGACCCTCTGACTTTTTGCAACACCACCACGGCGAACAATGATGGTTTCAGAAATGCAATTGGCGGCAGCGGCGGTCCCAGTGGATGCGCCACCGGCACGGCGAGCACTCGCGGCGTCGTAAGCGGAACCTGCGCCGGGTACTCGAAGCCCGCTTACCAGAGCGGCATTTTCGGTAATCCGGCCGATGGCGTGCGCGACATTCCCGATGTTTCTCTTTTCGCTTCCAACGGGTTCTGGGACGCTTACTACGTCGTCTGCTGGTCCAATCCCGATACCAATCCCAATGTTGGCGGAGGCTTTACCTGTACCGGAGCGCCCTCCACTTGGGCAGGTTTCGGAGGAACGTCCGTTTCTTCGCCCATCATGGCCGGCATTCAGACACTGGTCAACCAAAAAACCGGCAGCCGTTGGGGTAATCCGAACACCACCTACTATTCGCTGGCCAACGGTGAGTTCGGCGTTTCCGGTTCCGGCGCGGCGGCCTGCAACTCTAATACAGTGAACAAGACATCCAACAACTGCGTGTTCTACGATATCACTCAGGGCGACATCGATGGCGCTTGCAAAGGGAGCGGATCGGGATCGAACACGCTTCGCAATTGCTATCGGCCGTCCCCCGACACCGTCGGTATCCTTTCCACCTCCAACGCCGCATCGCAGCCCGCCTATACCACCAATGCCGGTTGGGACTTTGCGACCGGAATCGGATCGGTAAACGCGTACAACCTCGTGATGAACTGGCCCGTCCCATAATGCCTGCGCCGGCTTGCTTGAGCACATGATCAACTGGGCAGCCCGTCACATCCCGGCGTGGCTAGTGGCGTCGGACGCGCCAGTGATCTACCCCCGTCTAACCCCGAACGTAAGTGAGGGGATCGAGGTCACTGTTCGCAAATGTGATCTCAGACGCCATACAAGAGCTTAACCAAATGTTTCAAACATTATTATGGTAATGTGTTTTGTGAGGGCCTATGACAACTTTCACGACGATACGTTCCTTAACCCTCCGGCATCGTTCTAACGAAATGACAACATCGCTCAAAGGATACACATGCGAATTTGCTTTCCGATTCTCTGTGGGTTGGCTCTCGCCGCGGCATTACAATCTGCCGCCATCGCCGGCGACTGCACCTTGATTACCAACAACCTCGTCTCCAACTGCGGCTTTGAAACCGGAGACTTCACCTCTTGGACTCTCAGTGGCAACGACGTGCCAGGACAGTTGGGTAACTTATATGGTGTCGAGGGGACCGACCCATTTCCGCTTCCTGGTGGAACCGCGCCCGACAGCGGAGCGTTTCAGGCTTTTTTCTCCGATCTGAACGCGGATCCGACCACTCTCTCTCAGACCTTGGGGACCAATCCCGGAGAGCAGTACACGATCTCTTTTTACCTGGCGCAGCAATTGGTCGGACCCGGTACTGTGAACAACTCGCTGGTGGTCGACTTCGGCTCGACCACCCTTGACAATCTCACCAACGTTCCGGTTCAGGGCTACACTCTTTACTCGAGCGTCGTAACGGCGACTTCTTCGTCCACCGTGTTGAGCTTTGAGTTCGGCAACGATATCGGCGAATTTCTCTTGGACGATGTCAGCGTCCCGACGCCGGAGCCCGCTTCCGGCCTTCTTGTCCTGATGGGAGTAATCGCCGCAAGATTGTATACTCGCCGAAGTTTGATCAAAGCGTAAGCTAGCCCAGGGCGACGGTCCCCACAACAATGAGCGCGATCGTCGTGTCGCCAAGCTTTACCTGAAGCACCCAATCGTCTCCTTGTTGCGTCAGGCCCGCTGTGTCGTTATCGGCCTTCCAAAAGCTGAGCACCGCCGGATGCGGCGTCCCGGACGCCTTCTTGCTCGCCGTGGTCAAGTCTTCGAACTTCGGCGTAGCGTTGGGATCTTTGTCCTCCGCCGCCAGCGACATCACCATAAAGTCCCGCTGTGGCGCGGCGCCTTGATGATCGCCGTTGATCGGAATCAACCCGTATCTGAGGATGTAAACACCCGGCTTCAGGTTCTGCCCTCTGCGGTCGGTGCCCCGTCCATCAAAACGGATGACTCCCAAGAACGCGCCCATCGCGATGCCCGGCATAGTCGCTCCTTCTTCGGTTGTGCCACCGGAAGGTTTGCTCGTTCGAAACCACAATTCGCAGTAAGGGGCGCCTTTGTTAGTGATTCTTAGTCCATCTTTCTGCAACAGGGCGAGCATGGCCGGAGCCGCTTCTGCCGGAGGAGGCCCGGCCGGTTCGGCCTTATACTGCTGTGCGAACGCCGCTGCCGAAAGCGAGAGAATCAGTGCCAGCTTGCGCATTGTCGCTCTAGCCATGTCCCAGATACATCAGCCAGCCGAGACCCACCAGCGCCACCATGAAATACAAAAAGGTCTTCGCCCCATACTGGAGCCGTTCCCGGTCCGTCCGCTTGGTCACCACTCCCAGCACAATGGAGGAGAACAGGGCGAACAAGAACGCCGCCTCGAAATGCGACAAACTCATGTTTGGCATTAGTCTTTTTTTCCCGTCGCGATCTCGTACGCGTCCACCATGGCCAAGATGTTCAAAATCCCAGCTGCCACCAGAAACTTCGTACCATAGTCGTGCACATGCCCCGCCATGTCCGCTTGGTTGTACCCGAGCCAAACGGTCAGCAGGTACAACATCCCCGAGGCCAGATCGCCCACGAATCCGCCGACATAAATCACTGTCGTGAGAATATCTCCGGT
>DATFZA010000009.1:0-3921 GCA_035314765.1 Bryobacteraceae bacterium | reverse complement strand
GGTCCTCCGGTATTTGGTCAACGAGATGATGAAGGTCTTCTCTAGTGGTCATGGGCGGCCGCAACATTCCTATCATACAATCGGCCCTCCTCTTCACGTCATCGAATTCGAAAGCCGCAATTGTAACCACCGCGCCAAGGCCGGGTTTTACCTGTTGCCAATGAGAGCCGGAACGCAGCGAGCGTCCAGATCAAGAGAGGCGAGACTCAGGCTTGTTCCGGTCAAGAAACTCTTGAACCGCTCGCACAACTTTCCGGGCTTCATCCGCTGGGATCTCCAGGTCCTCGTGCATGACAGGGTTCCGTTTTTGCCAGAGACCAGCATATGCCTCTCTTTCACTAGGCGAGAACTGGGCTATGAGACACGGCATCTTCGGGCAGTTCTGCGCAATATCGCGGAAGCGTCGCAAGCTGCGCACTCTGATTTCAAACTCCCGCCACGCGATCATGGCGCCGAGCGTGGGGTCGGTATCGAGGCAGAACCGCGCCATGCCCATCTTCTCGTTCGCCTTGAGAGACGCGCACGCTCGAACCGCCCTTTGTTGCCGGACCCAAGCGTCGCTATCAAATCTACGGTTGTGTTCGTCTCTTGTCTCCTTTCTGCCGAAATTGGCAAGCCGGTACCATGTCCAAAGAGCGTACTCAGTCTGCATGACAGTGAGCCCGAAGCGGCGTCCCCATTTTTCGAGTTCCTGACAGAACTCGAGATAGTACTCGGGCACAGTCCCTGCGCTCCGATGCCCGACAATGTAGAGCAAACTGGCGATGTGGTGGCTGCACATGCTAAATTTTTCAGGATATACGTGTTGCAGCACGAGGGATGTGAGGCTGAGTTCCCGAAAACACCGGAGAATCCTCGTTATCAAATCGAGATCGTGCCGGCCGTTCAGGTCTCCTATGAGTTGAGAAGCCCCTTTGGCCATCCGTTCCTCCAACTGGCGACGGTCCGGCTTCGTCCAGTCGCGGACGAACGGCAGGGAGTCGTCGAAGATCGCCATGACGTCGCCCGCCGTCAGGAGCCTGCCCGACCTCACTTCCTTGAACCGGTCTTCAATAGCGGCGAACCCCGCCGCAAACCGGTTGTTGTACTTTTCCTCGAGGGCCTCGGGAAACAGCTCAAAGTATTCAGCCAGGTTTAGCTCATCGTGCGGCCGCCACGATCGATCACTCATTGCGGTTGACGCCATCTCGTCCATGACTCCCGCATAGTAGTGCTGGAGAACTTCGAAATCTCTCGCGAAATTGAGCGCTTCGCGAGTCTTCCGTGAAGAGATAGGCGTTACATCACGGCAGTTGCCGGCAGCCCTTGATCAAGGGCGCTTCATGCCGCATCGAGATGCATTCGCATGCCGCGGGTGCAGGGATGGCGGCTTGAGGCTCGTGTGACCATTATGCCTTGTCTTGAGCCTGCAGAATCCCCATCTCCTTACCCACCCGCGCCAGAATCTCCAACGCCCGGTCCAACATCTCCCGCGTGTGCGTCGCGGTAACAATCGTCCGGATCCGCGCCTTACCTTCCGGCACCGTCGGAAACCCAATGCCGGTGGCAAACAACCCATTCTCAAATAAGCGTCGCGAGAACTCGTGCGCCGTCTTGGCTTCTCCCACCATCACCGGCGTAATCGGCGTCTCACTCAACCCCGTATCGAAACCGGCGCTCTTCAAGCCAGCTTTGAAATAGCGCGTGTTCTCCCACATTTGCTCGATGCGTTCCGGCTCCTGCTCCAAAATCGCAAACGCCGCCAAGCAGGAAGCCGCTACAGAAGGCGGATGCGAAGTCGAAAACAGAAATGGCCTCGCCCGATGATACAGAAACTCGATCAAATCGCGGCGCCCGCAAACATAACCGCCCAAAACGCCAATGGCCTTCGACAGCGTGCCCACCTGAATATCCACGCGCCCGTGCAGCCCAAAATGATCCACCGTCCCGCGCCCGTTCCGCCCCAAAACTCCGGAGCTATGCGCGTCGTCGATCATCATGATGGCCCCATACCGCTCCGCGATTTCCACCAGCGCGGGCAAGGGCCCGATGTCGCCGTCCATCGAAAACACGCCATCGGTGATCAGCAACTTGTGCCCCGGTTTACCGGCCAGGTCCTTGAGGATCTCTTCCGCCCTCGCCGTGTCCTTGTGCGAAAAAACGTGAATCTTCCCGCGCGACAAGCGGCAGCCGTCGATAATGCTGGCATGGTTCAAAGCGTCGGAAACGATATGATCCTCGGGACCGAGAATCGCCGAAACGGTGCCCGCATTGGCCGCAAAGCCGGATTGAAACACCACGCAGGCTTCCACTTTCTTGAATTCCGCAATGCGCCGCTCCAACTCCATATGCAGCGACATGGTTCCGGAAATCGTGCGCACCGCTCCCGACCCTGCGCCGTATTTATGGATCGCCTCAATCGCCGCCTCTTTCAGCTTGGGATGATTCGCTAGCCCCAGATAATTGTTGCTGGCCAGGTTGATCACCTCGCGCCCGTCGTACATCGACACCGGCTCGCAGGCCGATTCCAGAACATGCAGCCGCTGGTAGGTCCCGGCCTTGCGCCAGCCGTCCAACTGCTCGCTCAGATATTGAAGAGGATTCGCCACGGTCATTACTCCATCCTACGCGGTGGCAGGCCATCCGGACCGGGCGAGAAGCATCGCTGCACCGTCCCCCCGGCGTTTGGCAGGACCGGCGCCGACTGCGGGTTTTACCCCATCGAAGTACTGCGTGGCCCGCCGCTAACCTAACCCCGAACGTTAGTGAGGGGATTCAAATAGAGACTAATCCAGAACAGTCCGATTCCGCCTTCCCACCTGCTACGATCCAAAAATGACCCTCGATTTCGCCTCTGCGTTAGAGGCCGCGCAAGCCATCCGCCGCAAGCGTGTCTCGTCCGTCGAACTCACTCGTCACGCGCTTGACCGCATCGGCCGTTACGATCCCCAGATCAATTCGTTCGTTTACCTAACGCGCGACGACGCGCTCGCCCGCGCCCGCAGGCTAGATAAATCATTGGCGAAAGGCAAGCGCCTGGGCCCATTTCACGGCGTGCCGTTTCATGTCAAGGAAAGTTTTGCCGTCGCGGGCCAGCCCTGCACCTGGGGTATACCAGCGCTGAAGGACGCCAAAGCCGCGCAAAACTCGGAGGCCGTCGACCGCCTGCTGGAAGCCGGCGCAGTTCTGCTCGGGGCCACCAATGTCCCCATGAATCTGGGCGACGCACAAAGCTACAACAAAATATACGGGACGACCAACAATCCGTGGGACCTAGCGCGGACCCCCGGTGGGTCTTCCGGGGGCAGCGCAGCAGCCTTGGCGGCTGGTCTCGGCTACCTGAGCGTCGGCAGCGACATCGGAGGCTCACTTCGCGGTCCCGCGCACTGCTGCGGCATTTACGCCCACAAGCCAACGCTCGACCTGGTGAGCATGCGGGGGCACCTTCCCGGCGGAACCATGGTCAATCCGGGTTTCTCCACGCTGCTCTCGGTCGCGGGCCCCATGGCTCGCAGCGCGGAGGATGTTCTTGTCGCGCTCAAAGTGCTCGGAGGGCCAACTAGCTGGGACGCCAAAGCCTGGCGTTGGAAAATGCCGCCGTCACGCGCCCGCGCGATCAAGGACTTTCGCGTCGGCTACGTGCTGGAAGATCCTGTCGCGCCGGTCTCGCCGGAAATCAAACCGTTGCTGGAGCAAACCACCGAAGCGCTACGCCGCGCCGGCGCCAAGCTCAAACCGGGCTGGCCGCCCGGATACAATCACGGCGAATTGCTCGCGAACTATCAATTTATGCTCCATGCGTTTCTCTACAGCGTGACTCCGCCGGCGCAACAGGAAGCGCAAAAAGCCACCGCCGGGCCCGGCCTCGCTTCCTTCGCGCAATGGCAGCGGCAGAACCTGATGCGCGTGGCGTTCCGCGCCCGTTGGCAGGCGTATTTTCAG
>DATFZA010000008.1:0-6548 GCA_035314765.1 Bryobacteraceae bacterium | reverse complement strand
CCGGTCGCGGATCAGACGGCCATTGACGAACAGGTAGATGGAGTTGCGATTGGTCTTCTGCACCTGCGGGCCGGATACAAAGCCGCGCAGGGCGAACACCCGGTTGAGTCCTTCTTCGTCCGCCGGAATTTGCAGTTCGCGCTCCACCATTTCCAGGTCGATCAGCTCATCCAGCGTCTGGCTGCCGAAAACCTGATAAACGCGTTCGCGCAGCGTCTCTACCGGCGTGACCTCCAGCAAAGTGCTCACGCCGTTGCGCAGCGCAAAAGACTTCTGCGGATGGGCCAGGCTGTAGTGGGTGACCAGAGAAGCAATGTGCGCCAGTTCCGTCTGCTCGGAGCGCAGGAACTTCTTGCGTGCAGGCACGTTGAAGAACAGATCGCGTACCGTGATGGTGGTGCCCTGGTCGCGCATGAATTCGTCCACGCGCAACAACTTTCCGCCAGCGTGTTCCACCGCGGCGCCGGTGCTTTCGTACTCCGAGCGCGTCTCGAGAACCAGACGCGAGACGGAGGCGATGGACGGTAATGCCTCTCCACGAAATCCGAGCGTGGCGATTGCCAGCAGGTCGTGCACGTCGCTCAACTTGCTGGTGGCATGCCGCTCAAAGGCGAGCAAGGCATCGTCGCGCAGCATGCCGCAGCCATTGTCCGCAATCCGAATCAGCCGCCGTCCGCCTGCTTCGACGTCCACTCGAATGTCGGTCGCTCCGGCGTCGAGTGAATTCTCCAGCAACTCCTTCACCACGGAAGCCGGCCGCTCCACCACCTCTCCGGCGGCAATCTTGTTGGCAACGGCGTCGGACAGAACGCGGATTTTACCCATTACGCGTATCGGATCGCTTCCGCAGGGTGCAGCTTGGCCGCATGTACGGCGGGATGAATTCCAAACACCAGACCGATGGCGGCGGAGACGGCAAACGCCACGGCAATCGAAGTAAAGGTGAATACGCTTGACCAGCCAACGGAAGAGGCAATCACGCGCGACACGGAAAACCCGAACAAGATTCCGATCAGTCCGCCGGCAATGGAGATCACCACCGCTTCGGTCAGAAACTGACGGATAATGTCGGCCTGGCGAGCGCCCATCGTTCTGCGAATCCCGATTTCCAGGGTGCGTTCCAATACCGTGGCCAGCATAATATTCATGATGCCGATGCCGCCGACCAGCAACGAAATGCCGGCGATCGACATCATCACCGCCTTGAAAATGTACTGCGTGCGGCGCTTCTGCTCGAGCAAACCTGCCGGGGCCACCACGGTGAAGTCTCTCGCGTCCCGGTGTGTCTTGGACAGAATCGCGGCAATCACGTTGGCGGTTTCCACCGGATTGGTATTGGGCGCAACTTTAATATAGATGCCGTCAATCTCATCCCGCAAGTAGCTGTTGCCGTCCTCAAAGCGGCGCATCACAGTGTTCAGCGGCGCGATGATCAAATTGTTGCGATCGGTCACTTCCAGGCCCTCCGCGTCGGAGTCACCCGCCGGCTCCCCGGCCAATACGCCAATCACCTGCAGCCAGGTATCGTTGATCTTGACGTACTTGCCTTCCGCCGGTTCATAACCCAGAACATTCACTTTGGCGGTTTCGCCCAGCACGCAGACGGGCGAGGAATGCTGGTTGTCGTCAGAGTTGAAAAATCGTCCCTCCGCAACGCGAAGATTGTCGATTTGCAGATAGCTGGGCTCGACGCCAATCAGCAGGGGCGTTTCCTGCGCGGGCTTGGGCAGAACTTTGAGCGGCCTAAAGCGCTTGCGCGGCGTGGATGCCTCAATGCCTTGCACATTGTCGGTGATTGCGCGATAGTCGCTAAGTGTCAGCCCAGGAGAGATCATTCGCCGCGCCTGCAACTCATTGCGGTCGGCCGCCTCTTTCGCCTCGACGATGATATTGTTGACGCCGAGGAGATCGATATAGCCCAACATCTCCTTCCGCGTCCCCGCGGTGATCGCCAGCATCGCCACCACCGCGCCCACGCCAAAAATCATGCCCACCATGGTCAGCAGGCTGCGCAGCTTGTGGACCAGCAGGTCCGAGAGACCCATGTAGAGTTCCGGAAGATATGCCGAAAGCTGCATGCTTACTTACCTGCCGGCGGCGCAGCCGGAACCGGTGCCTTGCCGCCTTTCTTATCGGCGCCGTCTTTTCTCCGGGTTGGATCGGAGATCGCAACCACTTCGCCTGCTTCTAGGCCTTTGGCAATCACCATCACCGATTCGCTGCGCTTTAGGGGTGTGAACACCCGTTCCTCAAACGCATTGCCTTTCTTGACGTACACCACCAGGCGCCCATCTCTCTCAAACACAGCCTGCATGGGAATGTGCACGGCGTTGCTCAGCGTCGGCATGGTGATCTCAACGTCAGCCAGCAGGCCCGGCCGCAGCAAACCGGCAAACTGCTTGTCCTCCTGCGGCGCTCGCGGAAGGTTGGTATTCTCCAACTCCTTTGCGGGATGTTTTTTCCCGCTTGGCTGGACTTTTTCATTCACTTGCGCGGACGCTTGAATCCGTTCAAGTTGTTCAGGGTTGACCCGCAGCAAATTGAACATCTGTTTCATGTCGAGGGCGAACACCACATCAAACGTTTTTGCGGGATCTCCGCCAAGTATGCCGTTTCCCCCAGTTCCGCTCATGCTCTTGATCGTGCCGTTGATTTTCTGCCCGGGCATCGCGTCCAACTGAATGGTCACACTTTGACCTTCCCTGAGATTGGCCCGATCCAGCTCGTTTACACGAGCCACGACTTCAAACTCTGAGAGGTCGAGTATCTCGGCCACCGGCACTCCGGGATTCAACTGATCGCCTTCCCGGATCTCGGGAACCTGCATACCCGGATAGGAGAAACTCGGCCGGTTCTGTTTGATAGCCACCAGCCCGCCGATGGGCGTATACAAGCGCGCCTGCACCAGCCTCGCCTTTTCGCGGTTGGTCTCCAGCACGCTTTGGTTTTTCTTCTCGCGCAACGCGGCCAATTCTACCTTGGCTTGCTCATCCCGCGATTTGCTGTCGGTCTCCAACTGCGCCAGCCGGCGCTTGGCTTCCTCCACCGCCAACTGATTCTTCTTGGCGTCAGCCGCCGGCAGGAAGTCGTTGCGCTGCACCTCCAACTCCGCCCGGCGAACGTTGTATTTCGACGAGAGCAAATCCATCTGGTCCTGATTGTTGCGGATGGCCAAGTCTGCTTCGGCCTTGCGGATCTGTTCGTCCAGTTCCTGGTTCTCGAGTTCTTGTTCTTGCAGCCGGGATTTCACTTCAGAGTCGTCGAATTCAACGATCAGGTCTTTCGGGCGGGCAAAGGAGCCGACTGGCGCCAGACGCGTCACTCTCACCGCACCATGGAGGTTGGGCGCGACGATCGTCGCCGAGCGTGTGGCGCGCAACTCGCCCCGGGCATAGGTTCGCAGCACAACGTCGTCGCGGCGGACCGGAACCGTGGCCATGCCCGCCTCCTTTTGCGGCAACTGTTTCAAAAAAGCGAACCCGCCCCACAATGCCCCTGCTATCAACAGGCCCAGCGCGATAGGAAGACTAACTTTCTTCACTGCAACTTCCTGGCCCGTTGGGCGGCTTCCGCCGGATTCTCCAGAGCCACGATGTCATTTTGCTGCAATCCTTTCAAAACCACGATATCGGTATCGTTCCGCTTGCCGGCCTCGATTGGACGGAGCACAAACTCATTTCCGGCTTGCAGGTACACCGCCGGTTTGCCTTCTTCAGTGAAGCTTGCGCGAATGGGTATAAGCAACTGGCTGGGCTGACGTTCGATCACAATCTGCGCCGTACCGGTCATTCCTGGTTTCAACCGGCCACCTGCGTTTGGCAAAGTAGCATAAGCGGCGAACGTCTTCTCGGTCAGCCCCATCCCCTTAAACGCAACAGTGGCGATCGGACTGATCCAGTCGAGTCTGGCGTTGAAGTCCCTGTCCGGAAGAGCATCCACATGAACCTTGACTGGCTGCATCAAGCGCACCTTGCCGCGGTCCACCTCTTCGAGCTTCCATTCCAGCCGCATCGTGGAGACATCGAGGATCTCGGCGATAGCGGCGCCGGCCCAAACGCGATCTGTTTGCTTGAACGGCGGCGGCGTGAAACCGCTGCCGCGAAAGTTCGGGAGAATGCTCACGATTCCATCGTGTGACGCGTGCACGACGATTTTGCGAGGATAGTTCTTGACGCGGTCGGCTTCGTTCTTGTTCTCCTTGTCGTTCTTGTTTTCCTTCCCTGGGACTTCCGGTGGCGCTATGTCGAATTCGACGATTGCTTCGCCCTGTTTGATCGGCTTGCCGGATTCCGCCAGCTTGACAATGCGAAGATCGGGTACTTGCGGAGCGGTGACGATATCGCTGCGGACGCTCCGAACCTCGCCCCGCGAGCGCACAGCAATGGCGAAGTCGGCGACACGTACTCTGGTCACCCGCACTTCCGCCTTGGTGGTCGCAGCGCTGTAGCGCAAGGCGGCAAGAACTCCGCCGCCACAGATCAGCGCGGTGATGGCCCACAGTGCCGGGCTCCCTTGGCGTTGCGTCGCCTGCCAAAACCGGTGTGGTTTTGAGTCTGTCGGCATAGTTTAGGGGGTTTCCCGCACCTTGGGGTGGTCCAGTGCGACCACTTCTCCCGGTTTTAAGCCGCTGCGAATCGAGGCTTGCAGATAGTTCGTGAGTCCCAATTCAACCTCGCGCCGCTCCCAACCAGAGGAACTCTGTACATAGACATGAGGCTTGGCAAGCGGCCCCTCCCGAAACACCGAGCCGGCCGGCACCACCGCGGCAGGTTGATCATCATTGGCCAGCGAGACATCCGCGCTGATCGATAAGTCGGGAATCACCCGCGGATCTTTGCGATCGATCTTCAACCGCACGGGCACTTCTTTGAGGTAACCGGCGCGCGCACCTGGCTGCCTGGCCATCGCGGCAATAGAGACGATGTGCGCAGGCAATTCCATTTCCGGGTAGGCATCCAGACGAACCGTGGCGTACTGGCCCAGCCGCAACTTCTCCACGTCTACTTGATTTACAAAGGCGTTGACCACCATCGAACTCGGGTCGACCACCTGGAGATACAAGATGCCGGACCACAGCCGGTCGCCCTCCTGAATCTGCGCCAGTTCGCCATTGCGAAAGACGCTCTGCATCATAACTGTGCCGGTGAGCGGCGCTTTGGCCATCAGCAGGTCCGCACTGGCTTCCGCCCGGCGCAGTTCCAGCCTGGCTTGTTCCAAATCCAGCTCGGTGTCGCGGACACCGGCATCGAGAGACACCTTGAGAAATTTCTGTTGCTTGAGCAATTCCTCATGACGCACTTCGGCTTCCTCGAATGCTAACTTGGTGCGTTCCGCGTCCATGGTTGACAGCACGGGAATCTTTTGTAGCTCCAGCCGAGCCTTGTCAAACGCACTCTTCGCGGCACGAATGGCCTGTTCGTTTGACTTGCGGACGATTTCCATCTCGGCCTTCTGCTTCTTCAAGTCGGCCTCGGTTTGGGTTACCACCGCGCGATAGTCGTCGACTCGATTCAGCATGGATTGGCGATCAAACTCGGCAACCACTTCACCTTTGTTCACCTGAGTTCCAGGCTTGACCGCGTGCCGGAGCAGCAGCGAGAATTCGTTGCCTGAAGTGGCCACGCCTGCGTTGGCCGCCGACACTGGCTGGAGGCGGGCAGAGCCCGGCGCCTCGCGCTGGCTTGGCTTGGTAGCGGAGCGGCCGCCGTGCATTTGTGGCGCAACCAAGGAAGCGAAGTTTTCCGCCGCGGTGACACCGGTAAGGCGGAGTGTGTTCGCCACCGGACCGCGGCTAACGGTAGCGGTTCGAATGGCGCCGGCTTTGGCGCCCCCGGCGGTAGGCGGGGAGCGCTTCTGCCATAACAACGCCGCCGCGACCATCGCCAGCGCAAGAACCACAGCTATCCAGAGACCCTTGCTTGGCGGGCCCTTGACCGGGGCAGAGGCCGTTTCCGGCCGTTCGAAAAACGGCGGCTTGGGCGGAATGGTTGGAGCCTGCAGCGTGCTCATGCGCCTTTTCTTAGCGTAAGACGACTATTATCTCAAGATTGCGGCGAGTTTCGCAGTTGTACCCTGAAAGCATCCGTGTTCGAGTTGGTTCGCGTATTTACGCTTTGGTGGCCCGCCTGATTCGACCGGGATCGAACTACGCCGCATCCAGTGATCGTAAACCAGACATTCGCGGCCCGATTCTTTCCAGGCGCCAACCCGATTGGCGCGCGGTTTGGAAGCGCCGGGGCGGGCGGTGTCGCTAAAGCGGACAGTGAAATTGTGGGTGGTCAGCGACGCCAAGTACCGTTCCGTTCGCTGCGGGAGCCATTCCAGCCCACGGTGTACGACGCGGTTGTGGACGGATATGAGTCCGGCTTCATCCTGCATGTGCGCACTCGAGAAGATCCGGTGAAGATGATTGCGCCGGTGCGCGCCGTCTTGCGCTCGTTGGACCCGGAGCTGCCATTGTGGAAGCCGGCACTTTGCGAGAGGAAGTGGAAGCGTCACTCTGGCAGGAACGTTTGCTCGCGGAGGTGGCTTCTATCTTCGGCGTCATC
>DATFZA010000007.1:0-14667 GCA_035314765.1 Bryobacteraceae bacterium | reverse complement strand
ATTATTTCCATTTGTTCATTTGGAATCGCGACAAATCGGAGATAGTCGGCGCTTACCGCCTAGGGTTGTCGGACGAAATCGTAAGACTGCATGGCAAAAAGGGTCTGTACACCAACCAGTTGTTCGCCTACAAACGGGGATTCTTGGAGCGCATTCAGCCGGCGATCGAGATGGGACGATCTTTTGTGCGCTGTGAATACCAGCGCAGCTACGCGCCACTGCTGCTGCTGTGGAAAGGCATTGGCGCTTTTGTTGTCAAGAACCCGAAATATAAGACCTTATTTGGACCGGTAAGCATCAGTAACGAGTACAATCCCACTTCGCAGCGGCTGATTGTCAGTTTCTTAAAGGCCTATAATCAGGCGCCGGAACTGACGTCCCTGGTGAAGGCGCGCAGTCCTTTCAAGCCGAAACCTCGCAAACTGAACGGCGGCGCCGCTTGGAATATAGAGGAATTATCCACCGTAGTTTCCGATATGGAGACCGATCAGAAGGGCGTGCCGATCCTGCTGAAGCAGTATCTCAAGCTCGGCGGCAAGCTGGTTGGGTTCAACGTGGATGCGCAGTTCGCCAATGCGCTGGACGGCTTGATCGTGGTCGACCTTACGCAAACCGATCCGCATGTGCTGGAGCGGTATATGGGGAAGGAAGGCGCAGCGGCGTTCCTGAAGTCGTGGACGCGGGAAGCGGTGCCGGCGTAAGGATTCCTAGCCTGGGCCGCTATGGAAGCCAGCGAGCTTGATTGCGCAAGTCTTCAGGCGTCCAGGTCAGCCAAACCAAGAGCAGTCCCTCGATTACATTGCCAATCGACTTGCGAGAGGAAATCAGGAGCATTCCGGGAGATTCTTGCCGACCTACGAATCGAGCAAAATGCGCTGGCATAGTCGTGACGTCTCTTGAAACCAGCACGCGACCGTCATCCGCCGCGATCTGCAGAACTTCTAAATCCGGAGTGCCGTCCGCGATTACTCCCACGGCGGAACGAAAATCGATCGCCGGTTCCCTACGCCGCAAACCTCGACCGATTTCAGGGTTCAGATCGGCGTCGGCCTGGAAACGAAGGCTCAAGACCGCCTTAGCGCTTTTTCGTGTTTCGCGCGCTCAAACCGCTCGATCATGTCGGGCGGGAGGGGGTGCTGAGCCTTGAACTCGTCGTAGCGGCGATCCTGATCTACCAGGTAGACTTCGATTTCTTTCGGATGTTCCAGGATGAAGGTGATCGCTCCGTAGACCTTCGCCAGCGACCCGATCGATGGGTAAGCCTCGAATATCGCATCCGCCGAACGCCCGTTTCGGAACTCGTGAATCACAACATCCAAACCGATGCGTGTACCAGCAACGTAATAGCCGCCGTTTCGGACTTCGACATATTCGTTAGTTTGCATCATTTGCCGTTGGATCTATTCTTCAGTCTACTCCTCCGCAACCTTACGCATCGCGGTCTCGCGGAACAGCCGCTGAGTCTCAGCCGCAAGGCGGCGTGGGAGAATTGGATTTCAGCCTGATAATGCCCAAGCGATATACGAGCCGGGAACTGGTCAGGCTGGCTGAAGAATTTGGATGGAGGTTGGTCGGCGTGAGGGGAGACCATCACAATTTCAAGCATCCAGCGAGCCAGTTTATCGTCACCATCGTGCATCCGCAGAAGGATGTGCCAGTGGCCCGAGCGGTAGATACCGTGAAGAAAATCAAACTGGAGGTCAAATGATGCGGTTTCTGATTATGCTGGAACAAACGGAGACGGGATTTGCAGTGCAGGTGCCCGATTTAGCGATCACGACTTACGGAGGGGACATCGAAGCTGCCAAGCGAGCTGCCGCTGAAGCGATTCAGATCAACCTCGAAGCTTATCAAGAAGCCGGACAACGGGTACCGGACGGACAAGCCGTTTCGCACCATCTGGAGAACCCCGAATTCCGGGATTTGTTATTTGCATACGTTGAGGTAGCCGGGCCTCAGGGAAAGATAGCGGCGTAGCTGTCGAACGCCAGTCCTTTATCTGCAAATTCTTATCCCGTGAACGATCCGTGCCGTCCGACCCCCGCGACAAAGCGTTTCGCGCCACTCACGGTCTCGCCGCTCGCGATGACCGTCATGCCTCGGCGGAATTCGTTTAGTAAAGCATCCGGCAAGGTCATCGACCATTGCTCATAAGACGAGAGCCGGTCGGAACGCATGCAGGTCTGCGGGAACGCGGCGACCTGTTCGGCCAGTTCGATGGCTTTTTGCTCGGCTTCGCCGGGCTCGACCAGCCGATTGGCTAAGCCGAAGCGCAAAGCTTCCTCGCCGGAAACGGCACGGCCAGTGAGAATCATGTCGAGGGCGTTGCTGTGGCCAATCAGCCGAGGCAAACGGATGGTGCCGCCGTCGATCAGCGGCACGCCAAATCGGCGGCAATAGACGCCGAAAACCGCGTCTCGCGCGGCCACGCGGAGGTCGCACCACAGCGCCAGTTCCAGACCACCTGCCACAGCGTGACCCTCAACCGCGGCGATCACAGGCTTCGAAAGCAGCAGGCGCGAAGGCCCCATGGGACCGTCGCCATCCTCGGCGCGCCGGCTGCCGCGGCCTTCGGCCACAGCCTTCAGATCGGCGCCCGCGCAGAACGCTCCGCCCGCGCCGGTCAGCACCGCGACCGCCAGGGTGTTATCGCCGTCGAAGCCGCGGAAATAGTCCGCCAGAAGCGTGGCCGTCTCTGCGTCTACCGCGTTGCGGACTTCCGGACGGTTGATGGTGACAATGCATATCGGACCTTGGAGGCGGACGAGCACTTTGTCCATGGAGATTATTTTATGGGAGGAAAGCCGGACGAGGGCGTCCGGCGCCGTCCAGGGGGACGGCCCTACAATTTGGCAATGCCACAATTCTTGTGGGCCGTCGCCGATGGCGAACGCCCTTGTTCGCGCCGGACCCCCTGGTCCGGCTGCTCCACTTGTTTCCGTTAGTAGCTTCCGCGGATCCAACCGCCGTCGACCGGAAGCGTCACGCCGGTGATGTAGCTGGCCCGGTCGGAGGCGAGAAACACCACCGCGTCCGCGAACTCCCTCGGCTCGGCCACGCGGCCCAGTGGGATTTGTCCTTCGGGATGGACATTGAGAGACTTCAGCCGCTCGGTAGCCGTGTAGCCGGGGCAGACATTATTCACAAGTACGTTGTACGGCGCATACTCCAGCGCCAGGCTCTTCACCAGCCCGGCCGTCCCGGAGCGCACCGCGTTCGAAAGAATCAAACCGTCAATGGGCTGCCGGACCGAAACCGAAGTAATGGCCAGAAACCGGCCCCAGCGCTGCTCGCGCATCAGCGGCAGCGCTTCACGAGCAAACGAGAGCGTGCTCAGAAAATTGAGATCGAGCGCCGCCTGCCAGTCTTCAAGAGACGTCTGTTCGAAACGCTTGGCCGGCGGTCCTCCGGCATTGGCGACGCAGATATCGATCCGGCCGAAGCGCTCGAGAGCCGCTTGCACGAACGCCCGGACCTGTTCCGGATCGGTTACGTCGGCCACGAAAGGGAGCGACTCGCCAGGCAACTCCGCGGCGGTCTGCTCCAGAGCGGCGCGTCCGCGGGCGCAGAGGGCGACTTTGACTCCTTCCGCCGCCAGACCTTGGGCCACGGCCTTGCCTAATCCTTGGCTGGCGGCCGCGACCAGCGCTACTTTTCCGGCGAGTCCTAAGTCCACGCGAGGATGCTCTTCTGCACGGTCATCCACTCCTTGGACCGCGGATCGATCAGTTCGAAATGGCCTGCGCCAGGCAGCGAAACGAGCCGCGCGTTATGAGACGCGGCGGCGAAATGTTCGCTCATCTCGAACGGAACGATGTCGTCCTTCGTCCCGTGGATGAGCCGTTGCGGAACCGAGATGGGCAGCAACTCAATCGGCGAGGCGGCGGAATAGCGCTCGGGTACCTCATCGGGCGAGCCGCACAGCAGCTTCCCGACAATACCCTGGCTGAGCTGGAGCTTCCAGGCGAGACGCAAGTCGGAAACACCAGCCAACGTGACTGCAGCGCGCAGGTCGATGGCCCTCTTCGCGGCCAGCCACAGCGCCAGGTGCCCTCCGGCGGAGTGGCCAGCCACTACGACCCGCGAAACATCGATCGGGTATTTGTTCTTGAGCGTCATTACATATCCAGCGGCGTGCACCACGTCGTCAAACGTGCCGGGCCAGCCGCCCCCGGAGTTTCCGATGCGGCGATACTCGATATTCCAGCTAGCGGCGCCGGCCGCGGTGAGAGCGGCACATAGGTGACCGGCATGGCCGAGATCGTAAGCCGATTTCCAAAACCCTCCGTGGATGAAGATCACCAACGGGTGGGGAGCGTTGCCCGAAGGCAAGCGCAGATCCCCAAATTGATTCGGATCGGGTCCGTACGGGACACGGACGTCCGCATTGGGCGGCGGAAGATCGAGAATGCTCTGTGCCCGCATCGCCCGAGAGGCGGCCACTACCAGCACGCCGCGGCGAGTCATCTACGCCCGCCTCAATCAATCTTCGTCGGCGCGCAGCTTGGTGATGGTGGAAAGATCTTCCAGCGTGGTGGTGTCGCCTTTGACCTCGTTGCCGGCGGCCAATTCACGCAACAGCCGGCGCATGATCTTGCCGCTGCGCGTCTTGGGCAGAGCATCGGAGAAGCGGATGTCGTCCGGCTTGGCGATGGGCCCGATTTCCTTGGCTACCCATTGCCGCAGTTCGTTCTTGAGCGCCTCACTAGGTTCAATGCCGGCTTTGAGCGTGATAAACGCCGCCACGGCCTGACCCTTGATCTCGTCGGGCCGGCCGACGACCGCCGCTTCGGCTACCATCGGATTCGCCACCAGCGCCGACTCAATCTCCATGGTGCTGAGACGGTGTCCGGCCACGTTCAGCACATCGTCCACGCGGCCCAGCAGCCAGAAATAGCCGTCCTCATCGATACGCGCGCCGTCGCCGGCGAAATACATACCCGGCATCTGCGACCAATATTGCGCCCGATAACGTTCCGGATCGCCATAAATCGTCCGCAGCATGGATGGCCAGGGTTTGCGGATGACCAGCAGACCGCCGCCGCCTTTGGGGACGGATTCGCCTTCCCGCGTGACTACGTCGGCGATGATGCCGGGCAGCGGCTTGGTGGCCGAGCCTGGCTTGGTGGAGATTGCGCCGGGCAGTGGGCTGATCATGATGGCGCCGGTCTCGGTCTGCCACCAGGTGTCCACGATGGGACAGCGGCCGCGGCCAATCACTTCGCGATACCACATCCAGGCTTCGGGATTGATGGGCTCACCGACGCTGCCGAGCAAGCGCAGGCTCTTCATTTCGTGCTTCATCGGCCATTGCTCGCCCAGCCGCATAAAGGCGCGGATGGCCGTGGGCGCGGTGTAGAAAATGTTCACCTGATACTTCTCGATGATTTTCCAAAAGCGGTCGGGCTCGGGCCAGGTCGGGCCGCCTTCGTACATCAGCACCGTTGCGCCGTTCTGCAGCGGACCGTAAACCACGTAGCTGTGTCCGGTGACCCAGCCGATATCGGCCGTACACCAGAACGTGTCCTCTTCGCGAATATCGAAGACCCACTTCATCGTGATATACGTTCCCACCGCATAGCCGCCGGTAGTGTGAAGAATGCCCTTGGGCTTTCCTGTAGTGCCCGAGGTGTAAAGCAAATACAGCGGGTGCTCGGAATCCAACGGCACGGCTTCGCAGACCAGGGGCTGGAGCGGCATCAGCTCATGCCACCAGTGGTCCCGGCCGGGCTCCATGTGGATGGCGGAGCCGGTTCGCTTGTACACCACGACGTTCATGACGGTAGAACATTCCGGCAGCGCTTTGTCGACGGCTTCTTTTAAGTTGACTTCCAGGCCACGGCGGTGGGCGGCATCCTGGGTGATCACCAGCATGGCGCCACAATCGTTGATGCGATCGATCAAGGCTTGCGCGGAAAATCCGCCAAAGACCACCGTGTGAGTTGCGCCGATGCGCGCACAGGCCAACATTGAAATGGCGAGTTCCGGAACCATGCCCATATAGAGCGCCACGCGGTCGCCTGTTTTCACACCCAACGACTTGAGCATGTTGGCGCACTTGGAAACTTCGTTCAGGAGTTGCTGATAAGTGATGGTGCGGCTATCGCCGGGCTCGCCTTCCCAGATGATGGCGGCCTTGTTCTTCCGGAATCCGCTCACATGCCGGTCGATGCAGTTGTAGGAAAGATTGATCTGGCCGCCCACGAACCACTTGGCAAACGGCAACTGCCAATCGAGCACGCGATCCCACGGCTTGAACCAATGCAGCTCTTGCGCGATACCGGCCCAGAATTCGTCCGGATGCTCTTCGGCCTCTTTGTAGAGACGTTCATAGTCGGCCAGACTGCCGATGTGGGCTTTCGACCGGAACTCCGGTGACGGCTCAAAAATTCGTTGTTCTTTGAGGATGCTATCGATGTCTGTGGAAACGGATGATGACATAGTCTGTTTTGGGTCCCTTGTTAGCATATCCGAAACGCCGTCATAGCGGACAGGTGGATTCTCCGTTTTCCCGGTATTCCGGACTCGTGAAATAGAGTTCCCAACACGCTCCTCACGGGCGGAGCGCCCTCCGGCACCGCTTTCCTTCGAAGAGTTAGCCGCCCAGCAGGGTATCGCGCCAGTGGAGGACTTCGAGGCGTTGATCGGCGGCCCTTCTTCCGAGGACGAATCACTTGGAAGATTTTTCGGGGAGGATTTTTCGGCGATGTTGCGCGCGTGGCGTCGCGAAGGAATAGGCATCCGCGATCCCGGGTGAACGCCGCCGTAGTTGACACCGATGGTCCGCGGTTTGACGATGCTTTCGGCGTAAATTATCAGGAAAGACTAATTCCCCACGGAAGCCAGACCCCACATGCGCGTTTGCGCGCAGCCTGAGTGACCCATGCCCCGCCTCAGCTAATTCTTAACAAACAATGCAACGATTTGCGATGGCGCTATCCGTGCAGACCAGGAAGCGGAGGTTTCAGATGCCACTCATCGACCGTTGGCTCGAGTATCTCGACCTTGAGGGAGTCCGCTACTCGCATTCCACTCATGCGACAGCGGCAACCGCGCGCGAAACCGCGGCGGCGGAGAAAATGCCCGCGCATGAGTTCGCCAAGACCGTGGTGTACTTCGGCGACCAGGGGTTCGGAATCGCGGTGGTGCCCGCCGATCAATTTCTGGATCTGATGAAGCTCGGCTCTTTGCTGGGATTGTCGTACATTCGGCTGGCGAATGAAGCGGAACTGATGGAGCTTTTTCCCGATTGCGAACTCGGCGCGATGCCGCCATTCGGAGATTCCTGCGAGCTGCCAGTGATCGTGGACACAGGCTTGGCGGGAACTTTCATCGCATTCACCATTGGCACGCACCGGGATGTTGTCCGCATGAGCTTTGCGGATTTCCGGCGGCTGGCAAATCCGCGGGTAGCGGCGATCGCCGAGACGCAAGAAATTCTGGTCGGAGAAGGCTGTTTGGCCGGTCCCCCGACTTACGTTCGGGGTTAGACGGGCCGAGCCGATCTCGAGGCGGGGCCGAGGCGATCCGAGACGCCAAATGACGCGCCGTTGTCTATTGCCGATCGCTACTCTGCTCGTTCTGCATGCCGCGGATACGGCCTTCGTCCATGTGAATGTCGTCGCCATGGACGGAGATGTAGTGCTGCCCGATCAGACCGTAGTCATATCGGGCGAGAGAATTCAGCGGATTGCGTCGTCCCAGGACGTTGCGATCATGGCCGGGACCAAGCGCATTGACGGTGCGGGCGCATTCCTCATGCCTGGCCTCTGCGACATGCATGTGCATTTTGCTCTACCGGCCATGCATCCTTCAAACTTCCGGTCACTGAACAAGAAGTACTCACTGCAATTTCTTGCCGCGGGAATCACCAGCGTTCGCAACATGCGCGGATTTCCGGAGGTCTTGACCTTGCGCGCGGCGATAGCGTCCGGAGCCGTAGTCGGCCCGCAAATTTATACCACCGGGCCGGGCAACAATGGAGGGGACGATTTGTGGCCCTTCGATCGCCAGGTCGAGACCGCCGAAGACGCCATCCAGGCCGTTAGCGACGACAAATCGAAGGGTTACGACGCGATCAAGGTGTTCAGCGGCCTGAGCGCGTTGGCCTACGGGCAGCTGATGGAGGCTGCCCGGACGAGCGGTTTGCCAGTGTGGGGGCACGTACCGTTTGACGTCCCGCTAGCAGGCGCGTTGGCGGCGAAACAGAAATCCATCGAACACTTGACCGGGTATCTGGACGCGATCCAGCCTCAGGTCATTCATACTTCTGGCGGCCGTTATGACGCACGCACTCTGCGTTCGGTGGCGGAGGCGACGCGTGACGCGGGCGTCTGGAATTGCCCAACTCTCGTCATGTTGCGCGCCCTTTACACCCGCTGGCGGACCATACCGATCGCACGCGGCGCTATTGACGTGACGTTGCCCGAACGTTTTCCCGACTGCCGCGATACCGATCCGTCGTTATGTGAAATCGCCCCGGACCGCTTCCCTTTGGTCCTGCTAAAGGCCCTGAATGACAACGGCGCGCGGCTTCTCGTGGGTACGGATGCCGAGGGAACTTATGTAGTTCATGGCCAGTCGATACACGACGAGCTGGCCCTGTATGTCGCGGCTGGGTTGACGCCTTATCAAGCGCTCAGAGCCGCCACAGCCGGTGCAGCGGAGTTCCTGGGCCAGGAGAACGAATTCGGCGCCGTCGCTCCCGGAAAACTCGCCGATCTGATTCTGCTGGCGGCGAATCCTTTGGCGGATGTTACGAATGCTAAACGGCAAATTGGCGTGATGGTTCGAGGGCGTTGGTTTACGCAACAGGAACTTGAGGCAGCCGCGAAACTGAAATGAGCCTGGGAGCATCGAACGCGCTGAGTTTGTGCCCATGCTGGACCGGAATGGACTCAGTCCGTTTGCGGAAATCAACGTGCAGTAGTAGCTACGTATGATTGCGCAAAAGAACGACCTCAACCTGCTGCTCAACGCACGGGGCTCGTTGTGCAGCTCGATCTACCTGCCGGTTTCCGGCAGCTTACCGCAGCAGAATGTGCTCCGGGCGCGGAATCTTTGCCGCCAGGCTGAAGACGCAGCTCAGCGGTTTACCGGTTCCACTATCGCCCACAGTCTGCTGGACCCGCTTGAACCGATGCTGATTAGCCAGGCCCAGGACATTCCCCCGGGAACTCATGGCTTAGCCGGTTTCACACGCGCCAGCTTTCAGCGCGCGTTGCCGCTGCCCATTGAGGTTGCCGAACACACAGCCACCGGCTATCATTTCTTCCTGCGGCCGATACTTTCGCTGTACTGCGAATCGGAACTTTTTCACATTCTGGCTTTGAGCCAGAAACACGTCCGCCTCTTCGAGGCCGATCGTTTCCATGTCGCCGAACTTCCGATGGCGCTTATTCCGGCGGAAATTCCCGACTTCGACATTCCCGGCTTCAAGAAGGAACTGCAGTTCCACTTGACGGCGCCTGGCAGCGGCCACGGAGCCGTAATGTATCACGGAGGCCGTGACGAGCCGAAAGATCGGATTGCGCTTTTTCTGCGTGGCGTTCACAAAGCCGTGCACGTTGCCCTGCGCTCGCGCACAGGCCCAGTTGTTGTGGCTGCTGTCAACTATATCGCCTCGCTGTATGCGTCTGCAAATGCAGACCCGAATCTGACGCCGCGGCATATTGAAGGTAATCCCGATCTGTTGACGCCACAAGAGCTGCGCGAAAAGGCCTGGCATATTGTTGCACCTTGCTTTGCCGCGCGGCAGGAACGCGAGATCGCTAAATATCGAGAGCTGGCCGGGACCGGGTTAACCAGTTCCGAGTTGAACGAAATTCTGGCGCACGCCGGCAATGGCCGGGTACGGGCGCTATTCATTGAGTCCGCTGCTTGCGAAGCCGACCACAATGGCGAAGACCTGCTCAACAACGCGGCCATCGCCACGCTCCGCGACGGCGGATTAGTTTACCAACTTCCCCGCGCGGCCATGCCGGCGGAAAGCTCCATAGCGGCTCTGTACCGCTATTAGAGCCATTTGCGGGTTTTGACCCAATTGCGCTGCGTCATTTGGGCCAACCCCCAAAGTCATCAATGGCGTGAACGAAATCGCAGTTCACGCTTGCTTGTCCGGCACTTGCTCAGCACCGCTGGACTAATCTGTCAATAAAAGGAGAATATCATGTCTGAATTGAAGGTTTCAAGAACAGAAATCAACAAGCCAATGACAACCGAACGCGGGACGGTTTTCCCGTTTCCATTTGGGGGAGAGCTGTTCGCGAACGCGTTCCCGATGCTCAGGCAGTTTGCCGAAGAACTCGATCGTTCCTTCGTCAAACACATTTGGGCGCCTCCTCTTGAGGTGACCGAGAAAGACGGCGTGTTTAGCGCCAACCTTGAACTGCCCGGAATCGCGAAGGACGACCTCAAAGTGGAAGTGACCGAGGACGCTCTGATTGTGACCGGTGAACGCAAGATGGAGAAAGAGGAGAAGGAGGAGAATTTCTTCCGCTCCGAACGTTATTATGGCAAATTCCATCGCCACATTTGGCTCCCGAAAGACGCAAAGGTCGATCAGGTCAAAGCCGAACTCAACAATGGCGTTCTTACTTTAACGGTTCCCGTTCCCGAAACCAAGGCGAAGTCCCGCACGGTTCCGGTGATGGAGGGCTCCAAGGTCTAGTGCTGAATCCGGGCCGGGCTTTTTCAGTCCGGCCCCCTTATCCCTAGCCTGCAGCTTTCAAGAGCCTGCAGCATCCGAAAGGAGGTGTCGAATGTCCGTTTTTCAGAAGATTCTCTTTCCGGTAGACATGTCGGACGGTTCGCGGAATGCGGCGCCGTTTGTAGACGCCATGGTGAAACAATTTCACTCCCAGCTCACGCTGCTGCATGTTTTGGAAACGCCCCCGTCCTATTTCACCAGTTGGTATGGGTTTCGGTCGGTGGTCGATATGCAGGCCATCCGCGACGGCCGCATCAATGAGTTGGGCGAATTTCTAGCGGATGTCTTCTCGGGTCCCATGGTTAGCCGCGTCGTGGTCGAAGGCGACCCCGCCGCAATGATCGCAGAATACGCGCGGCAGAAAGAATTCCATCTAGTGGTCATGCCTACTCACGGCTTTGGCTTGTTCCGGGAATTCCTGATTGGTTCGGTCACCGCAAAAGTGCTTCACGATTGCCCGGCGCCGGTATGGACGAGCATACACCTGGAAGAAGCCGCGCCGGCCGTTCCTGGGTTTGGGGACATCATGTGCGCCGTCGATCTGGAGGAGAAGAGCATCCCGGTCATCCAGTTCGCCAGCGCCATCGCGGGCCACTGCAAGTCCCGACTATGGCTGGTCCACGCCATACCCGGCTCGGAGGCGAGGCCGGAAAAATACTTCGATACCGATTTAGTCGAGTTTCTGGAGGCCGAAGCGCGCAGAACTCTCACCGCCCGTTTGAACGCTCTGGATGTGAAAGCCGCTATCTGCATCGGCGTAGGCGAGGTGGCCAACGTGGTTCGCCGCTCCGCGATGGAACACAAAGCCGGGATCGTTGTCGCCGGCAGGGGGCACGCCGCGCGCACACTCGGGCGGCTCCGCGCGCACCTTTATTCCATCATCCAGGAATCGCCATGCCCGGTGATTAGTGTTTGACGGGGTTTTGTTGTCTCCGGCGCCGATCCCCTCACTGACGTCCGGGGCTAGTCGGTCCAGCCCGCGAACGTGAGTGAGGGGGAGCGCTCGCGGGAAACTTCGGGTGCCCGCCTAGCCAAGCCGGCCCGCCCTGCCAACAGTGGTCCAATGAAGCTATGAAGAACTTTCTCATCGGTCTCTTCACCGGGCTGCTGGTCTGCGTGCTCACCGTTTTCGTTTTGGTGTTTGCGGTCGTGCGCTTTGCGGCCGCCTATGGAGAGCGAAAACCTGTCGTGGCGGACGGGTCCACGCTGATATTCAAACTCCAAGGCGAGGTGCCGGAGAAGGCGCAAACGGAGATTCCGATACCCGTCTTTGAACAGCAAACTCCGATCACGGTGCAGCAGACTTGGGAGAATTTTCATAAGGCAGCGTCCGATCCCAAGATCAAAGCCGTGATTTTTGAGCCGGTGGGACTCTCCATCGGCTGGGCCAAGATGCAGGAGATTCGCCAGGAGATCCTGGAGTTCAAGAAATCCGGCAAGCCGATCGTCAGCTTCCTGATGGGTCCCGGTTCGCGCGAGTATTACCTGGCAAGCGCGACCGATCGCATTTTCATTAGCCCCGACGACATGCTCGACGTCAAAGGGCTGCGCGTGGAGTCGATGTATTTTAAGAACTCGCTCGACAAGCTCGGGGTCCAAATGGAGGTGATCCACGCCGGCAAATTCAAGGACGCCGGAGACATGTTTACACATACCGCCATGTCTCCGGAGACGCGCGAAGTGCTGAGCGAAGTTCTCGATCAGTATTACGGCGATCTGGTGGCGTCCATTGCGGCCGGCCGCAAGAAAACACCGGAGCAGGTGAAAGCGCTGATCGATCAGGGCCCGTTTACCTCGGGCCAAGCTAAAGAAGACGGACTGGTCGATGCACTTGGTTTTGAAGACCAGGCAATACAGGATATGCAGAGGCGGCTGAACCAAAGCGAGCTGAAGAAAATTTCGCTGCGGGCTTACAGCAAGATTGCGGCGCCGCAGACGGGAAACGCCCGGATTGCGCTGCTGGCAGGCGAAGGCGAGATCACGCGCGGTGGCGAGAATGAGACGTTCGAGTCGGACACCGGCATTCGATCGGGAGCGTTCGTCAGACTGTTAAAGGAAGTGGAAAACGATTCGAGCATCCGGGGCGTCATCCTGCGGATCGATTCGCCGGGTGGTGACGGCGTGGCATCGGACGAAATCCTGCAGGAGACCAAGAATCTGAGCGCGAAAAAACCGCTCGTGATCTCGATGAGCGACTATGCGGCCTCGGGTGGTTACTTCATGTCGATCACCGGCGATCCGATTGTCGCGTATCCGAATACACTGACTGGTTCTATCGGCGTCATCATGATAAAGCCGAACCTGCATGGCCTTTACGACAAGCTGGGCATCACGGAAGACCTGCTGAAGCGAGGGCAATTTTCCGACATGGACTCCGCGTTTTTTCCTAATACGCCGGAAGAACGGCAGAAGTATCAGCAGGAGATCGATAGTTTCTATTCGGGTTTTGTCAGACGCGTGGCCGCGGCCCGCAAGAAGTCTTACGACCAGATTAACGACATCGCGCAGGGGCGGGTCTGGCTGGGCGCGCAGGCGAAGAACAATGGGTTGGTGGATGAACTCGGCGGTATAGACAAGGCGATCGAGATGGTGAAAGTGAAAGCGCAGATTCCGCACAACGAGAACATCACGCTCGTGCCGTACCCGGGAAAGAGAAGCATCTTGGACGTGCTCATGCGAAGCAACGAAGATAGCGGCAGTATGGAACTAAGAGCTTTCAAGAAGCTGGTTCACGGCCTGCCAGTTGAGCTGTTAATGCATGGCGGAGTCTTGAAACTGATGCCGTACCGGATTGAAGCGCGTTAGTGGGCGGTTGTTAACCTGCGCAGGGTTATTAGCCGCCTACTCGTCGCGCTAGTTGTAAGAGCGGTCTAAGAATAAACCTTTGGGTCGCTCGCGCGAATCCTACGCTAGTTTAATTTCCCGGCGATACGATTCTCCTCGGATTTTCACTTATACCTCGACAGCGCAACTCAATAGCCCTTCGTCACTGTTGGGCGTTGGATGGCCCGCTTGTAAGGAGGAGTTCTCACAATGACACGCTACACATGTTTTCAACCAGTAGCTGGCCTCACGGCAGCTTTGTTCGCCTTTACGCTCGGCTACACCGGGTTTGCACAAAACCTGTCTGGGCTTCCCCCGGCCGGGCCCGGCCATGAATTTACCGAATCCAATCTCGTTGGCAGTTGGGTTACGCTTCACAAAGAATTCCTCAATTTCCAAGCAACCGGCAAGGTCTACTTCGATAAAGAAAAAGGCGAAAAACGCCAGGGCGACTGGTCCGTTTCCAACGGAACAATATGGGTCACCTGGAGCGGGGCCGCTGGCCCAACGCTGATGCCGATGCTGGTAACTGCCTTCAATGAGGGCGCAATTCGCGTGGAAGGCCAAGGCGGCAAGGTTCTCGCGGTGATGGTCCGGCGGTCAGCCGGGGAGACGTCCCGCCACTCTGTGCCGATGGCCGTCAAACCATTAGCCATGCCGCTTCCTCATCTGGACGACCACGGTGGCCCAATTGCCGATCATCCCAGCAACCACGCTATGTATTGGCACTCCGATTGGGATTCGGTCCACTCCGACCCTCAATTCAAGCGCGGCAACATCGATGGTTGGCTATCGGACTTCATGGCCAGCAATTACTTTGACAAATCCAACCAATACGGTACCAATAGCGGGAGTTTCGCAGGATCCGCTGGCAATTTCTCTCTTTTTCCCGATCCCGGTGGTACCACCGACTCCGGGCTCATCGCCGCGTGGGCCTTCGGAATGATCCAAACGCCCTTCACTGGCGTCCCGTACCCCTGCTCCAGCAACGACGTGTACACGGTCATGCTGCCCAAAGACACGACGATAGACAACGGGTTCAATAAGACCTGCAGCTCATTTGGCGCCTACCATCTCTTTGGTCCGGTGGTTGTTCCCCCGACGGCGTTCGGCATCGGGCCATGCGGCATCTTTGA
>DATFZA010000006.1:0-5200 GCA_035314765.1 Bryobacteraceae bacterium | reverse complement strand
CCCACATTCCGATTGGCTCTTTGGGGCGAACGAGGCAGGCTTAGACAGTCCTAACAAAGGGTACCATACCGGCCGGAAGTCTATCAATTTTAAAGTGAAAACTTTCGCTTCGCAAAATCGGGGGTCGCCGCGGCGAGGGGTCGCCAGGGCGTCTTGCCCGCGATTTAGGCACGCTTGCTTCTGAGCCAGCCAGAACTCAGCGGCGATGAGTCTCATCGGACCGGCGCCGGTCCCGATGATCGAAGGTGATGGGTCACCGCCATAACGTGATGGTGGCTGCGCCAAGTCCAACAGTCATCCGCCAAAAACTGAATACGCTTTGCCGAATCGACGACTAACTTGCCGCCGGACCTTGCCGTCAAAATAGGCGGGCCGCATCGAGAAGGCATCACGACAAGACAAGCATCTGAATCTGGTTTTCGAGAGCTATTTTCGAGGCTGTCTGTTGTTGTTGCTTGGGGCTGGCGAGTTACGTGGAGGATTGCCCCTACCCAGCTTCTTAAACGCATCGCCTGCCTCGCTTGCGAGGTTGGTGCGGGTGCAAATGTCGGTAAAGTATTCGTTGTCGCCTGGGTATCGATGCAGCCGCCAGGCAAAGACAAGGAGATCATTGCCGACTTGAAGCAACTGCGGCCAAAAGCCGATGCATGCCGAGGTTTCCGGGAAGTCGGGCATCTCGAAATTACGGCCCAAATTTCCTTTCCACACCCGGTCTACCCGGAACGACACCTTACCGCCGCGGATGTCCGTGATTGTTCCACGGAATACGACCTCGGCTCCTGCCTTTGCTTCGTTCAACGACGAGGGGGCACAATCGCAGCCGAACGCGCTCGTGGCATTCGAAGCAAGATAAACCAGCATAACAATCTTCATCATGGCGGTCCTCCAAGACAAGAATATTAGGTAGCCAGCTTTGTCGATAGCCCGAGGCGGGGATTGTCTTTACCGTCGAGCGCCTATTGTGCCGCTCAGCCGTTCTGCACCAGAACGGTGTTAATTAATGGAACTAGTCAAGCACCCGTCGAATTCAGGCTAGTTCCGAGCACTTCCGCAAGGGCAGCGTCCTCTTCGTAAGGTTATGTAGGATCGTGCTTGGCGTCAAGTACTTATCCCATACCACACCCCACCCTGGAGCTCCCGAGCTGTTCACGACATTGCACTAGAATTATCGGTCCGGCGCCGGCCGCGGCGAACGCCCCAGAAGCCGGCGACCGGACGGCAATGGCCGAGGTCCCACGCGGCTTATTACTTGGTGCGCTGCACCCTTGGCGTCACTTTCAATCGGCGAAGAGCAACAATCGACTTGTCGGCGTTCGCCTTGATCGCAAGGCTGCTCGAACTGTCACGCAGGCTGGTCAGGTACCGAATCGCGGCGTCGATTGTTATGAGCGGTTCGAACTCGAAGGTTTCTATCCTCCATTCCGGCTGGCCCGTGACTTGACGCAACTCCTTATGATTCGCGCCGGCAAACTCCCAGTGGGTATCGGTTAGGACCAACTCGTGAACGCGGTCCATCAGGTGGGGTCCGTGAAGAACCTGGCCCTCGGGATTCTCAACCAGATGCCCCGAGGGATCGATCAGAAATGGCAGCGTGACCGAAGTGAAGCGTCCCGAAGGGTCGATTTGCCCTAATGCACCGCACCGCGACCAAAACTCCAGCCTGGTGTCTCCCTTATGAACGGGAGGATCCGCAATTCTTTCGCCGGCATCGATGACGGCCACGGCGATCCGCTGGGGCTCGCGTCCAGGTTTAACGAAGTACCCGGAGGCTTCATACCACCCCTTGGTAGTCAGCCGCGCTCCCTCCGCATCCATCTTACGGTAAGACTCGAACACTTCCTTTGCGGATTTGGAAGGAAAGTCATTCTGCGCCGACGTGGGGGCGACGGCTACCGCGAAGAGTAGCGAGAGTTCTCGCCAGCGACATCTTAGTTGCATATTGTTTTTGTTTCAATCCAGCATTAATTTACCTTGGCCAATCCGGAAAAACAGATTAGTGGCTCAACGAAGGAAGAAAACGGATCAGTGGAACGCCTCCATCCTGAATCGAGTAGATGGGCTTCTGATTCGGAAGGACGAGCCCGTTCACCGCGAACTTAGTACTAGGGTTGGTGCTGAAGAAGGTCCCAGCGGTTGCGGCCATGACAACGCGTTGCAGCTGGTTCGCTATCAACTGAGCAATCGAATATCTCTTACCTCCGTACCCAGCGAGGCAGGAATGGAGAATGACCATTGCATGGGTGTCAAGCTGCGAGTTGGATAGCAAGTTGACGTTGAATGGCGTAACGTTCGTGTTGGCGCCTGCCTGCTCGCCCGGCGCCAGTATGGAGGAAAAGCTGCCGTCGCCAAAAGGTAGTGCGGCACCGTGTCCGAAATATTCAACCGCGCCGGTGATCGGCCCATTGGAGACAAGCTGCTTAGCGAAATCCTGTACAGTCGAGACCCTCACTGGGCTAAAGGCCACGTTTCCCTGCTCGTTCAGGGTGTCTTGCTCAGTTCCTGCGGCGAGGTTGAAGAGGTCCATGACATTGTATTGATTGAGGCCCGGATCGCCTACCAAAAGAAGGTACGTTGGGGGGGCCGGCGGGGCGGGGCCCGGGGGTGGCGGGGACACAGTGAAGCGGAGACTGTTGCGTTCACCAGCCCTCGCGGCGGTACCTCCGCCCCTCGCCTGAGCGCCCGTACCCGTGGACTGCAAATAGCACGAACACTGCGCGAGTGCCGTTCCATTTCCCGACGGGTTTCCTCCCGCCTGCGGCCAAAAAGAAGCGCCGTCGGGAGCCACGGGCTGCACGTTGATCGAAGCAGTCAAGCCGGAAGACGCAGTATACTCATTTCCGCCCCATGACTGCGTCGCTAGGTTCGGGATCCCTATGGCATTCCCATTTTGGTCGTAAATTATGCCCGATTGCCCAACTACGCTGCCGTAAAAAGTCTCAAATCGAGGCGTTTCGTTCGGCACCGTCCAGCGCACGTTTCCGCCCAGGTCGAACGCAATCATGTAATAGTTTCCGTCATTGTCAGACACCGTGCCCACATACGAACCGTCCTGCGCCTGCACCACCGGCTCGACCGATGCCTGTTGGTTCGGAATAGCCGGCGCCTGCACAAGGCTGACCGCGCCACCAGACGCAATCGCCATGTACGGTTGATAACCGATCTGCCAGGTGAGTAACACTCCCGTGTCGGCGTTGGTGATTATACCGGGTACGCCCAGCCGTTCTTCAATTCCGCTGGTCCAGTCGAAAATGTCGACATCGGTGTAGGAGCCGTCGCTGCCGACCCGCACCATCCCAAAGTGGTTGTTCTGGCACTCGCTCCCGGAACACCCATAGTCGAGGTACGAATAAGGCGCGTAAGCATAACCGTCACCCGCGATAACCGTGTCGCCGGAGCCTAAGTTATTTACCGCTCCCATAGAAACGCTGAATTTTTGCGTGCCCGTGGTTGGATCGATGCCGACAAGGGTATCGTAGATATCGCTTCCGCTGCTGGTCCGTTCATGTGCGAAAATCGTGCCATCGGGATGCACGGCGATGCCGACGATCTCCCCTCCGCCCGGGCTGTAGGCCGGGTACGGTAACCCGGTCAACCCGTCTAGCTTCATAATCGAGCTGCCCGGCCCTCCGACGATCAAGCCCCCTTGGAAGTCAGGCAAACCAGCCTGGACAGCTGCCGCCGTCCACGCCAACGTGCCGTCGCTCGTGATCGCCTGAACGGTTGTGCCATCATCCTGGATCGCGAATACATCGGCCACGCCCGTCGCGCTCGGCACCGCCGGTATGATCTGCACCACATCCGATCCGTCGCCCGGGTTCGACCACAGCACTGTGCCCAGCGCCAAAGGCCCCGCCATGACGGTTACATCGGCAGAAGCCGACCCGGCCATTATTGTTACGTGTCCAACCGCTAGCGCCGTTAACACCGGCGGGTCGTCGGTCGAAAGGCTCACCACCGTCGAGTCGCTCGTCGTCCAGGTCAACCCGGTTACCGGTTGTCCCGCCGCGTTCGACGCCTGAATCGAATGGGTATCGCCGACCGCCATATTGATCAAGCTGGGCGACAATGACGTGACGCTGCCCCCGCCGCCTGACGCCGGTACCGTGAAGCCAAAGGCATTGCTCCACACGCCGTTCTGCTGAACTCGCGCAATGCCGGTGACCGCTCCTGGAGCCACCGTGGCCACTAACTGCGTATCGCTCCAAGTGACCACCTGACCCGCCGTGCTGCCGAGCCAAGCTACGCCGCTGCCCTGGGCGGCCCCGAAACCCATGCCGGTAAACGTAACCGCGGTCCCGACGCTTCCCGACGCCGGACTGATGCTGGTTAGCTGAATCGTATTCACCGTAAACGGAATCGCATTGCTGATTACCCCGCCCTGCAGAACCTGCGCATTCGCGGAAGCCGACCCGGTGGCGACGAGCGCCACCACCTGCGTATCGCTCCAGCTTTGCACCGCGCCATTCAGCGTCCCGAGCCACACCTGGCCAGTGCCCTGCGCCGCGCCAAAGCCCGAACCCGCAATGGCCACCGATGTTCCAGCCACGCCGTTCGCCGGTGAAACGCTTGTGATGGTCGCCGTGTTCACGGTAAAGGGCACGGAATTGGAAAACAGGCCGCTCTGCTGCACTCTCGCCGTTCCGGACGTCGCATTCGACGCGACCGTTGCCACAACCTGAGTGTCGCTCCAGCTCACCACCGTTCCCGGTGTGCTGCCCAGCCAAACAACGCCGGAACCCTGCACCGCCCCGAAGCCGGAGCCGGAAAGCGTGACTGAGGTCCCGGCGGTGCCCGTCGTCGGTGTGACGCTGGAAACCACGGGAGTCGCAGCCACTGTAAACGGCACACCGTTGCTGGCCATTCCGTTCACCGTCACGACCACACTGCCAGTGGTCGCTCCGCTAGGAACCACCACCGCGATGCTCGTATTGTTCCAGCCCGAGGCTGTGCCGGCGCTCGCGGCGTAGTGCACGAAGCATTGGTCTCGGTCTCAACCATCTCGCGTACCCATTCGGCGAAGTCACGCTGTACGCCGGATACGCTTGTCCCGTCAGCCCGTCCAGCTTGAGAATTGAACTGCTCTGTGTCCCATCGGCATTCAGCGTGTAGCTCAACACTCCCAGACCTCCTTGGAAATCCGCAGAGAATTGGTTGTAGGTGCCGCTCACCGCCGCCACCCACGCCGTGGTCCCGTCGCTGG
>DATFZA010000005.1:0-3172 GCA_035314765.1 Bryobacteraceae bacterium | reverse complement strand
CACCACTAACTCGCGACCGGAATGACGCGATTTTCGGTCTGCGCAAAGCCGTTGCCGGCGACGATGCGGCGCTGTACAATGGTTTGCTGCTGACGCTACGCGACGCGGCGAAAGTTCCCGGGAGAAAAGTCGTGATCGTATTTTCCAACGGACCGGACAATTCGAGCATGATTGCTCCCGACGATGTTCGGGCGGTGGCCGAAGACGAAGGTATTCCGATTTACGTCATCTCGACCAACGAGGTGAACAAGGATCCCGTGTCCGATAATATTTTCAAGCGCATCTCGACGCAGACCGGAGGCAAGGCCTATTTCGCCAAGACTTGGCAGAAGCAGGTGGAAGCGTTTGAATCCATCCGCGAGGATCTGGGCAATAGTTATACGGTCACGTATTATCCGCAGCAGAACGCCAATGAGGGATTCCGCAAGATTGGGATTGAGATTCTTTCCGACGCGGGAAAGAAGTATCGTATCCGGGCGCGCCCCGGGTATCGCCCGCGCGGCGGATTCTGAGCCTGCAGGCTTGTGGGGCAGGATGGCATCCTGCGGCGGCTTGGCAAGCCGTCCCGGAGGCGGGTAAACAACCCGCCGCAGGTTGACAACCTGTCGCCATGAGCCTGCGGCTCACAAAAGTGGATGAAAACCAGGGTCAGGTTGCGATGATAGAAAGGGCACAGAGCTGGTCAAGGTCGCTGGGGCAGTGGATATATTGAGGCCGACAACCTGTCTGATCCGGAGCGAGCTTTCGAACAAATAAATGCGAGCCGTTGCTCTCGCCAGAGGGTTTCGGTAACGCGCGACTGTGCTTGCGAATTGCACAACATCGAGCCGCTCTCCTGCTCTGGGCCGACAGAGAGGAATCATGGGGTCTTTCAAAGTAGCAGGTATAGACGTTCACAAGAAGATGCTGGCCGTAGTGATCACCGATGCGGCCGTAGAGGGTGCATTCCATTTCGAGCGCCGGAAATTCGGAACCATGGATAGCGACTTACGAGAGCTATCGAAGTGGCTGGCCGGGCACGGTGTGCAGGAGGCGGTGATGGAGTCGACGGCGCAATACTGGAAGCCAGTGTGGCGCCAGTTGGAGCCGCAATGCAAGCTGTATCTGGCACAGGCACAATCCAATCGCGCTCCGCGGGGCCGCAAACGGGATTTCGCGGACGCTGAGCGGCTGGTGCGACGACAGGTCGCCGGGGAACTGATTCTCAGTTTCGTGCCGGATCCGGAACAGCGTCTGTGGCGCACCGTGACGCGCACCAAATACCAATTGACCGGAGAGCGCGTGCGACTGCATAGCCAACTGGAGGCTCTATTGGAGGACGCCCGGATCAAGCTGTCCAGTTGCGTGAGTGACTTACTCGGGGTCAGTAGCCGGAGGATGATGAAGGCCTTGGCGGAGGGTGAGACCGATCCGACCGCGCTCGCCAAGCTGGCGGACCCGAGCCTGCGCGCTACGCCGGAAGAACTGGCCGATGCGCTGGCGGCCGCCATGACGCTAAGCTCGCTGCATCGCAAGATTCTGGGACTGTTTCTGAGCCGCCTGGAACTGATCGAGCGACAAATCGAGACGCTGGACCAGAGCATCGCCACGGCTTTACAGAAGCATAATGATGCGGTAGTACGGCTGGCGGAAGTGCCAGGCTACGGACCCGATTCTGCGCAACAGATCATCGCCGAAGTGGGCCCGGAAGCCGCGACGTTCCCGTCGGCTGCGGAGCTGGCCTCTTGGGTGGGCTGCTGTCCGGGGCGGGAGGAGTCGGCCGAGGTCTCCAAGACGAATCGTTCTCCCAAAGGCAACCGACAGATGCGCCGGGTTCTGGCGCAGGTGGCCCATGCTGCGGTTCAGACACAAGGCAGTACTTTCCAGGCGTTGTTTCGCAGATTGGTGGGGCGTCTCGGATACAACAAGGCCATGTGGGCGGTGGTCCACCGCCTCTGCCGGCTGACCTGGAAGATCTTGCACCAGGGGGTCCGGTATGAGGAGCGGGGAGCACTTCCCGATCCGAAACTGGTCAAACAACGCAAAAAGAAACTAGTCCGGCAACTTCAAGATCTCGGCTATGAAGTACAGCTGATCGTACGGGGCGAGGCTCCGGCAACCGCATGAACGACTTCAACAGCACTGCATCCCCGGGTGGGTTTTCGACTGTGCCCCACGGCTGAGGATTTGGAAAGATGGGTTGGAGTAGGGAGGTGGGGAGATTAGGCGTCTTTTGGGCGGCCCTTTCTTATGCGCTTCAGGAGGTGGTCTAGTTTGCTGCCTAGCTCGGCGGTGATGTCGGCCTGGAAGCGGATCTCGGGCATGCGGAAGAGGTTCATGCGCTTGGCTAGCTGACGTTTTAGGAAGGGGAGCGCGTGTTCCAGGGCTTTGACGGCTTCTTTGGTGTCAGTCGCGGGGTCGGTGAAGCCTAGCAGAACGTGGGCATGGCGTTTGTCGGGAGAGATTTGGACGTCGACGACTACGACGCCGTCGACGCGCGGGTCGAGCATCTCATACTCGATCAATTCGGAGAGCTCTTCGCGCAGCGCTTCACTGATGCGTTCGGTACGGTGCATTTCATTCCACCCATTCCAGAGTTGTGTTGACCAGGCTGCCGCCCAAGAAGGACGAGGCTTCGCGCTCTACCGATTGTAGAACCTGCTCGGCACGGAGGTGATCGGCGGAGACGGTGACTGCGGAAATCAGCGAACGCTGCCAGGTGTCTTGATAGTCGATTTCGGCGACGGCAACGTTGAAGCGGGCGCGGAGGCGGTCTTTCAGACCTTTGACGGTGTGGCGCTTGTCTTTGAGCGACAGCGCGTCGTCCAAACGGAGCTCCAGCGTTAGAATACCAACCGTCGGCATGGGGTTCGAATTGAGCTTTACTACGCCATGGCCTCGGCGGCCACGCGTTCGGTCACAAATGTTTCGAGTATGTCGCCGGGTTTCATGTCGTTGAAGTTGCGCAGCGTAACGCCGCACTCAAAGCCGGCCTTAACTTCGCTGGCGTCATTCTTAAAGCGCTTGAGCGTATCCACTTTGCCGGTGAAGACCACGACATTGTCGCGCAATAAGCGAACTTCGCTGTCGCGCTTGATGAGACCCTCCTGCACGTAGCAGCCGGCCACGTTGCCGACCTTGCTGATGCGGAAGACCTCGCGGATTTCCACGCGGCCCTGGGAGACCTCTTTGA
>DATFZA010000004.1:0-11383 GCA_035314765.1 Bryobacteraceae bacterium | reverse complement strand
AGCACGCGCGGCGCCGTTCGCGGTAGTTCCCAGCGAGTATCCTGAAAGACAGGAGTTCTTGTCATGCCGTTGGCCGCGCTTCGTCTTTCTCTCGTCCTGGGAGTCTTCCTCTCGTTCCTAGCCTGTGCCGGTTCTCAAGGTCCGATTCCGCCGCCGAACGAAGATCAGCCACTGGCGAAATCTTCCGGCAAGCAAACGGCGGTTTTTGCGGGTGGCTGTTTCTGGGGCACGCAAGCCGTCTTTGAACGAGTGAAAGGCGTAGTTTCCACCGCAGCGGGGTACGCCGGTGGTTCGGCCATTACGGCAACGTACAAACAGGTGATCACCGAGACCACTGGACACGCGGAATCGGTGGAAGTGGTTTATGATTCCTCGCGGATCACTTACGGCACACTCCTGCGCATCTACTTTTCCGTGGCGCACGATCCGACACAATTGAACCGGCAGGGGCCGGATGTAGGCACATCGTATCGTTCATCGATTTTCTACGCCGATGAAACGCAGAAGCGTATTGCCAACGCGTACATAGCACAACTGGATGCGGCGAAGGTCTTCCCCAAACCCATCGTTACGCAAGTGGTGCCGCTGCAGGGCTTCTATCGCGCCGAAGACTACCATCAGGACTACGCCCTAAAAAACCCTGACAATCCGTATATCGAGGTTTGCGACTTGCCGAAGATCAGCGCTCTCAAGAAGCAATTTCCCGATCTTTTTGTCGATTATAAAGGGCGGTAACCGGCTTCACCTCACGAAGGCTGGCGGCAGCAGTTCGCGCATCCGGCAGTCGTGGAAGCGCCCAACCGCCTTAGTCCCTCCGACTTTGCTTGGGGGACTTCGCCCAGCTAGACTCCGCCCGGTAGCGTGAAAACCCGCACATTCCATTCAAAATATCCGTGTCCTCCGCAAAAAGTACTGGTCTCTCACGTGCTAACTGCACTACGACAGATTGCAAGCTCGGCAGCCGCGGGCCCATACCGAAATCGCTCGGGAGTGGGCAGACTGCACTCAGGGCCGGGGCACCAGGGAGTGTCCCCTGCGGGATTTTTCGTAACGCCGCGAAGCTCGATTCCCGCATTTTGACAGCGCGGCAGAGGGTCGTTATGAGTAACAAGTTCTTGATCATCTCCGTTTTGATGTTCATCATTCTCTTTCCCAGCCTGGCAATGGCCCAGGTTGATGCTTCGACTGCGACCATCAAAGGCACCGTCCTCGATCCCGCTGCGGCCGTCATTCCAGGCGCCACAGTGATCGTGACCAGCATTGATCGCGGAGTCGCACAAAAGGTAGTCACAGGACCCGAGGGAAGCTATCAAGTACCACTGCTGCCTCCAGGGTTGTACCGGGTTGAGGTCCAAGCCGAAGGGTTCGACAAAGCCGTGGCGCAAGGTGTTGAGTTGAGCGTTGGCCAAGCCATGGTCTTCGACGTTCATCTGAAGATCGGCGCCGTGACCAACGAAATGGTGGTTAATGCCGACGCTCCGTTAATTGAGACGGAAAAAACGCAGCAAGCCAACACGCTCGCGGAGAGACAAATCGACAATCTTCCGAATGTGTCGCGCAATTTTACAGACTCGGTATTCACGCTTCCGGGCGTGTCCAGCTCCGATGCCCCGCGCGCCCAGTTTCCCGGCTACACCGGATTCATGACTACCGGTTTCTCGGTCGGCGGCGGTAATGGGCGAAACAACCTGATCACCTTCGATGGCGGAGAAAACGACTACGGCTCCGGCCAGCTCCGCACGCCCAATGTCAGCGTGGAGTCGGTCCAGGAGTTCCAGGTCAATCGCAGCGCCTTCGCGGCCGAGTTCGGATTCACGGCGGGCACGGCGGTAAACGTGGTGACCAAGAGCGGAAGTAACGACTTCCACGGTTCCGTCTATGGGTTTTTCAGTGACGAAGCTACCATCGCCCGCAACTACTTCGCTACCACTCCGAATGAGCCCTTTGCGCAGAACTTCTTCCCGGGCGTAACTGTCGGCGGACCCATCATTAAGAACAAGCTGTTTTTCTTTACCTCTTATGAATTCAGAAAAATAGACACGCCACAGTTCCGCAATTATCTGAACACGCCAGAGGCATTGGGAATCAACGGCAACCCCGATCAACTGAATTATGTGAAACAGCTAGCCTCTTCGGGCAATGCGACGCTGGCGGGCCTGGCGGGATTCTTCAGTCAGGCGCTGATCCCGATGAATAATCCCAATGTCGCCTCACTGCTCACGGCAAACAACGGAGTGTTCAACGATAGCACTCTCAGCCACGACTGGGTGACGCGGATGGATTATCAGCCGAGCGAGAAAGACACTTTCACTGGCCGCTTCTCGTTCGAACATTGGAACTACACCACCATAGGCTCGCTCCCGCTCTATGCGGCCAGCGACGCGGGCACCACAACTTCTCGCGACGTCACACTGCTCGGCACCTGGAACCGCATTATTTCACCGGAATTGGTGAATCAGTTGCGCGTGCAGGTGGTTCCCTATAACTCCGCCACGAACAACCCGTTCACGCCCGGCACCACCGAACTGTCGATCGGCGATCTCGGAGTATTTAACCACAGCTACACTAACCCCTACAGTGCCACCCAGCAACGGTTTCAGTTCGAGGACAACCTGACCTGGCTAAAGGGAAACCATACGTTTAAGTTTGGCGCCTCTTATCGGCCGGTGCACTATAAGGTCCAGAACAATTTGTGGTTCGGCGGCGAGTTCGACTTTTATGAGGGAGCAATTCCCCTAATCGCCCTCGCGCCAGCAGCGGCGCAAGGCGCGTTGGTTGGCTTCAACCTCCAGAATGGCTACGCCGCCACGGGGCCAACGGCGACCAATCTAACCGCGCTCGAGTCGTTCTCCCTAGGGCTTCCGGTCGCCTATCGTCAAGGCTTCGGCAATCCAACTTGGTCGGATTGGGCGAACTATCTGGGCGCTTTTGCGCAGGATTCCTGGAAGATTTCGCAACGGTTGACCGTGAATTATGGCGTGCGGCTGGACTTTGACGCGGAGCCGTCGCCCGTACCGCACAACATCTACTTCTCGCCGCGGCTCGGCATCGCCTGGCAGCCCTTTGGCGATTCGAAGACGGTCGTTCGCGCGGGCGGCGGTATTTTCGTCGCGCCCGTCAATTTCCAGACTCCGTATCTGGTGAATCTGCTTAACGACAGCGGCAAGTACATCAATCAGGTCGCCCTCGCGCTGCCCGACCCCACCATTCTCAATTTGTATGGACTGGGTCTTCAAAATGGCAAGCTTCCCTTCGGGCAATTAACTACCCAGGACCTGAGCGCACTCGGCATCGTACCCGGCCCTGGCGGAAACGGGCGAGTGATCTTCAATCTCGCTTCCAATTACAAGAACCCATACACCATCCAAGGGAGTTTGAGTATCGCGCGGCAACTGACATCCAGCACCTCGCTCGAACTCGGATATCAGTATTACCGGGGTGTTCATCTTCCTGTCGACCAGGAGACAAACTACCGCGAGACGGGCGTGTTTGACCCGGTCTATGGCCCGCAATATGCCCCGATCAATCCATCGATCGCGCAGGCCAACACGTATTCCTCGATCGGAAACTCGACCTACAATGGCGGCACGGCATCGTTCACCAAACGCTACAGCGCTCACCTGCAGGCGCAACTCAATTACACCTTCAGTAAGGCGATTGACGACGTTACGGACTTCAACTCTCAATTCTCTTCGTTCTTCCCGACACGTTTGAACCTGGAGCGCGGGCTGTCGGCCTACAACATCAAGCACAACTTCGTCGCCAACGCGGTGTACACAACTCCGTTCAAGGCCGGCACAGGAGCAAGCTTCCTGTCGCACGTCTTGGCGGATATGACGATCTCTCCCATCGTGTACCTGCGCAGCGGAATCCCGTTCGACATCCGGGTTCCGGCCGCGTCCAACGGTATACCAGGCCAGTCGCTCTATGCGCGCCCCTGGTATGTGCCGCGCAATAGCGGCATCGGACCAGATTTCTACGATTTCGACCTACGGCTCGCCAAGGCGCTGTATTTCAACCGGGAACGGGGACTGAAGGCCGACCTGATCGTTGAAGCGAAGAACGTGCTCAACCACACCAACTTCAGCTCGGTGAACGATCAATTCCCGCTGGGCGATCCTCTCTTGCTCACGGGTCCATTCAACGTGAGCGGGAGCAAGAACATCCCAGCCTCGCAGCCGTTGGGATTTAATTCAGCGTTTCCGGGGCGCGAGATTCAGTTTGGACTCAAATTCGGCTGGTAGCTCCTCACTCGATTCGGCGATTCGCGAACCACGTGCCGTTTGCGAATCGCCGGATCGATTACTAGCGACCCAGGCGCCAAACTTTGTCCCTTTGCTCCGTCTCCAGACCTAGAAAATAGCGGCTCGGAACTTGCTTTCCCGAGCCGTTTTATTGCTTCTCGATCTGGAGACGTTTTGGCCTTGAGCATGGGTCGTCCACCCTCCGAACATGCACTGGTACTCTTCTTCAAAGTTGGCATCGGGCGAGAAGCCAGACTGCACTAACCGCAAAGTGACTTGCCCATTCGCGGAAAGGATGCCGTATTCGACTGCCATTGAACCTGCGGTGCGAAGGCACTGTCCGGGCTCCCAGACGTCGTCCTCCTTTCAATCTCGCAGCCGGCGCCCCACGACAGCCAGATCGAACGGCCCTCGGCGGGACGACGCGGGCTTCGGGGACCTACCATTTCGTGATTTCGGGAGCTTCGGTTAAGGCCTTCCACAGTTGTTCAGGCGTGGTTGATGGGTACTTCGATTTTCATGCTTCCTCCTTTGTGATTGGGTCTGTATCGATGGATATGCGGCCACGAGAACGCGGAACGCCCGGCCTCCTAGTTCGCCGGAATTGTATTTTTGGGACAGCCGCGCCACGGTCGCCGTCAGCTCCTCGGCAAACGCGTGCCGGTCCGTTGGATTTGCGAAACGAATGTCGGTTTCGAGAGTCAAGGGCGCCAGCTTCTTCCCGGCTTTTTCTGCCCGGCCACTGAGAATGGAAAGGTCGCGGATAGCGCGGGCCGCCGCGGAGAGAAGGTAGAGCAGGGAGAAGCGGTCCGGCTGGACGGCGGGCGGCTCGCCCAATCGGCCAAGAGCCTCCGGGCTGACCAGGTAACACTTGGCGGTTGCTTGCAGAACGCGTTCGAGACGATTGCCTCGCTTGCGCTCCTCGATGAATTCGAGGAAACCGATCTTTTCGAGATCGCGGACGTAGCAGCTCACCTGCTGGCGGGGCAAATCCAGACGCCGGGCGACGCCGGACGCGGAATCTGGCTCGGTCAGCTCAGATAGGACGCGGAGGGGGCCGGGATCGAGTAGAACGGAGGCTTGGCAGGATCGCGAACCAGATCAAGCGGCAGCATCGTGGAATCACGATGCCAGCGACGAATAATTTGTCAAGACAAATTCATTCAGCGATCCGGAACGAGGCATCCGCGCTTTCTCGGTACCCGGCGGCGGCCGGCCGTGCCTTGATCGCGACGGCCCAGGGGCACAAAGCCTCTTTGGCAGGACTGGAACGGATTCCAGGCCGAGGCGTCTCCATCGAGGAAAGCTGCTTGTTGGCCAGTTGTAGCCTATTGGTGGTGGCTTATTGGCGGAAGTGGCCGGCGGCCAGGTCGGGTCTGGCTTCATGGCAAGTGCCCAGTAAGTCTTGGCTCGATCTTCCCTTCTGAGGGACGTCCAGCTACCGAGGTTGAGCGAAGGCTTCCGCAAACTTCTATCTACTTGGGTCACTGGATAGCAATCCAGTAGGATTGGCGCGGCTGCTATTTTATTGGCGGAAGTAGCCGGCCGCCAGATCGGGCTTGGCTTCGATGGCGAGTGCCCAATAAGTCTTGGCTTGGTCTTCTCGTCCAAGGGATTTCAGCACATGGCCGAGATTGAGCAAGGCTTCCGGAAACTCGGGACGTTCGTTGAGAGCGGAGCGATAGTGAGTGGCGGCCTCCTCGGTTTTGCCGAGTTTTTGCGAGAGTAAGCCGGTGTTGTAGAACACGTCGGGTGTCTTTTCTCCCATATCGAGCAGCTTGAGATGATGTTCCAGCGCCTCATTGAGATCGCCGGCATCCAGGGCGATGGCGGCCAGGCCGCGGCGCGCATCCATGGAATCGGGCTGGCGATGGAGGAGATTGGTGAGGACTTCGCGGGCCGCGTCGTGTTCCTTGTTTTTCCAGAAGGCCATGGCCAGGTTGAGTTCCGCTTCGCGCCAGTCGGATCGCTTGGCCAGACATTCGCGGAAGGCAGTGGTGCTGCCCGCGAAATCGCCGCGGCGCAAAAGCAGATAGCCCAAGCGGAAATAAGCGTCGGGCATCTCGGGATTGCTGGCGACGATTTGTTTGTATAGACCTTCGGCGGTCTCCACATCCCCTTGCTGTTCTCGAATCCAGGCAACCTGATATTGCAGGTCGATGCGCTCGGGAGCGAGTTTGAGCGCTTTTTCAAACGACTCGCGGGCGCTGGTCAGATCGCCCATCTCCTGGTAGACCGAGCCGAGTTGAATGTGGGCGAAGGCGACATCGGGGCGCACGGTGCGGGCACGGACAAAGGCGTTCACGGCGTCGTTAACGTTGCCCAGCTTTTGATGGGCCAGGCCAAGGTTAAACCAATGATCGTAGACCTGGGGAGCGATCTGAGTGAGTCTCAGGCACAGGTCTCGAGCGGTCGAAACATCGTTCGCCGCAAATGCCGCGGCAGCCAGGCTCTCGAGCGCAGCCGAGTGGTTCGGCTTCACTTCACAAAGCTGGTTGGCATAGGTCTTTACGGTCTCGTAGTCTTTAGTTTGGAGACCGAGACTGAGCAAGTTGAGCAGCGCTTCTTCGGACCGGGGATTGATCTGGAGAATTTTCTCGTAGAGCGGTTTGGCCTCTTCAAAGTGCCACTGCAACTGCAGGGCGACAGCTTTGCCGAAGAGGGCCGGCTCGCGCACCGGATCCTTGGCCAGGCACGCTTCGAACGTTTGCATGGCCTCGTCATACTTCTTCATATGCAGCTGACAAATGCCGATGGAAACCTGCGCTTCAAGCCAACCTGGCTGGCCTCTTAGCGCCAGCTCAAAGCAAGGCAGCGCATCCGCATAGCGGTCCAGGTGCTGCAAAGCCAGCCCGGTGTGGAACGCCAGATTCGGATCGGTTGGCGACTGATCCAGAGCTTTTCTGTAGGTTTTGAGCGCGTCTTCGTAGCGGCCAAGTTCGAGTTGCAGATAACCGCGCGCGGCCAGCACTTCATCCGACGAGTCTCCGTTGCGGAGGGCAGTATCGAGATCGCGCAAAGCTTCTTCCGACCGGCCACCCAGGTGGTTAGTGACGGCTTTGGCCAGCAGCCGGACGTCGTTTGACGGCTTAGGCTCATCTGCCTTTACCAAATCGGCGTTTGTAGGATTGGCGTGGTTATCATTAGCAAGGGATCCACTAGCAAGGGATGCACTATCAAGTGTTTGCTCGGGCACGATTTCTGACTCCATATTATGCGGTTCGGAGACTGGTGGCATTTTGAGATCATCTGTCAAACTTGCGGCATGGCCGGGGGCCAGCCCTACGGCAAGATCGGCGGCCGCATTAGCTGCATTAGAAGCTATATTAGCCGAGGCGAAGCGAACATTAAGCTCCGACTGATTAACCTCGGACTTACTAACCTCCGACTCAGTAACCTCCGACTCTTGGTCGGCCATGGTATCGAGGCTCATTCCGTTCATCGACATCAGATTCTTCCCTTCATTTGTCCCTAGAGGCTCTAAGAACTTTCCCTTCGTACATACCATCGGCAGGGTACTTGATTTTCTTAACGGGCTAAGGCCGGAAGTGGCGAGGAAAGTGCCACCGAGCCGGCGGTTTCGGTGCGAAACTCGATCTCAATTCGCCGGACGTAGGAATTTGGGACACTTAGCCAGCCGGGGACTGTATCCTGGAAAACGGAACGAGGACGGAGAGAAATAGCGGGCCGCGGATGGGAGAGCTGGTGCGTCGGCTCCTGCACCACGTTGATACAATTGGGAATAACGGGTTTGGGAAGGTCGGCGACCTGCCACGGACGCCGCTCGATTATGCCCGCCATCTGGGTGGGCCGGACACGCACGCCAGCCAACGGCCGGGAACCGGACTGCGGCGCAGGCAAGGGGCGCATCTCCGGTTCGGGTTGAGCGATTCGGCGGCGCGGAGTAAAAAACGTGTTGCTAAGTTGCCACGCCAATTGGGCAGGCGCCTCCGGGACCGCCAGGTGTGGCTGCGAGCCGAACACCGGGAGCACCGGCTGCGTGGAATTGGAAAACTCACCCTGCTGCACGACTGGCACTCTTTGATCGGGCGCCGAAAAAGAGCCAAGCTCAGCCCCGCCTGGGATTCGCGGAGTACTACGCACCGGCTCAGCAAAGGACGGAAACTCGGTCTCTAATTGTACCGGGGCTGGCGCCGCGGACTCGAGAAAAGTATGCTCCCGATCGGGAGCCGACCACTTAGCCAGGAGCAGCTCTGCTTTTCCAATATGGAAAACCGGTCGATGCAGCGGAAGAAAATCGGTGACGGGGGAGCGGGGCGGAATCGGGCGGGCACTTCGTATCCGCGCCGGAATTCCGGAACCGAGACTGGGGGGCAAGTCATGCCAGAGTGCTCGAGGCGGGCAGGGTAGCGGCTCGGCGTCATCCGGAATGCTCGCGGGCAGAATGCTTTCGGACAGAGTGCTTTCGGGCAGGGTATTTTCAGCCACCGGAATTTAGTCTTCCTATCTTATCTCTTATGGGCTCTATGGGCATTATCCGGGAGATCCGCCACGAATGCAGTCGGCTTAATGCCTTAGACCCAGTCGGCGATACGGTTCATCACTAGTCCTAATGGATAGAGGAGGACGCTCGAATCTAAACGATTCGCCCATGATGCCACAAGAAACCCAGCGGTCCTGCCGAAGGCGCGGCGTCGGCGCGAAGTGAATCAAGCTAGGGGCTCAGCCTTACGTCGGGCTTGCTTCGTGGTTATGGAAAGCGGAGCCAAATGGACGAAGCGGGGCCGCAGTCCGCGGCAGGTTGGCAACCGGTTGACAACCTGCTCAGCACAGGCAAAGGCCTGTGCCTGGAGTTTCTACATATCTGAACCATATTGATACCATGTCTAGCCCCGAACGTCAGTGAGGGGATGGAGCGCCAACCCCCTCACTGAGAAGGTGTGAAAAAATCGATCAAAGCATTTTTGCCACACAATGTTTTGCATCACTTGCCCTGTCAAAACGGACCGAAGGTCAATTTTTTCGCAGCTTCTGACCTTCGGGGTTAGACGGAAGGCGCTACTTGATCAAATAGCCCGTGCTGGCCGGACCAGGGAGCCCGGCGTGCGCATGCCGGTCAGTTGGCATCCTCAAGGATGGCAGACCAGGAGCTAACGAAGGCGGCCATTCCGGCTTGGCGTTACCGAGATTCCAGCGGCGAGCGCATGGTTCAGCCGCACCGACTCTGTGCTATTGCCGATTCTTACCCGCAGAGAGGCGTTCCGCGTTCCGGTTTCTACCGTAATCGCCGCGCCCGGCTTCAAGCCGAGCTTAGTCATTTCGCGCAGGGCCGCCGGATCGCGGTCGGAGACGCTGCTGATTACGGCGGGTACGCCACAGGCCCATTTGGACAGCAGCACCTCTTCCCGCACCGGTAGCGTCCCGCTCCGCTCCGGGATCAGGTGCCCGTGAGGATCGGTTTGCGGATCCCCCAATTTCGCCGCGATGCGATCTTCCAAGCGTTCTGAGATGAAATGCTCCAGGCGCTCGGCTTCATCGTGAACCTCGTCCCACGAGTAGTCGAGCAGATCGTGGAGGAAACGCTCCAGCAAACGATGGTGGCGAAGGACCTCCAAAGCCCGCATCTTCCCGGCCGCCGTCAAACGCGCGCCGTGATGCTTTTCGTATTTCACGAAGGGGGGCTTTTGTGCCGCGAGCTTTTGCAGCATTCCCGTTACGGAAGCGGCACGGACACCTAGATGATGGGCCAGAGCGTTGCTGGTCACGCGTTCTTCCTCAGAGCCGCCCAACTCCAATATCGCCTTCAGATAGTCGTCCACCGATTCCGTGGTGTAGGGTCCGTGCGTTCTAGGGGTCACTAAACCTTAGATTACTCTCACCGTCGCCCGCGCGCAATCCTGGGCACTTGACGGAGCCAGGCCATATCGCTACAGTTTAGGTATGCCTAAATCAAGAGCGGCCAGTTCGATCGTTATAATGGCCCTCACTTTGGCAATGCCGGCGCCGGCCCTGGCTCAGGGAGAGACGACCAGCGCGATTGTCGGTTCGGTTACCGATCCAACCGGCGCGGCGATCCCCGGCGCCACCGTAACGGTCACAGACACAGAGAACGGCCTGAAACGGTCGGTGAAAACCGGCGACTCCGGCAGATTCAACTTTGCGCAACTCAAACCCGGCACATACTCGGTGAAAGCGGAAGCAGATCACTTTGAAGCGCAGCAGAATAACTCTGTGTCCGCCGGTCTGGGGCAGAAACAAACGGTGGATTTCAAGCTCAGCATTGCTTCCGCCAGCCAAAGCATCGTGGTGCGGGAGCAAGCGCCGCTGATCAATCCGGAGAATCCCAATACGTCGACAACTCTCACCGCGCGAGCGATCGAAGACCTTCCGAATCCCGGTGGAGACATGACCTATCCGCTGCAGTTTGCCGCTGGCGCGCTCATCAACACGGCGGGCAGCGGTAACGACTTTGTCGGTGGTACCAACGGCTATGGCAATGTGCAATTCAACGGCCTGCCGTCCCTTTCGAACGGCTATATTGTCGATGGCCTGGAGACCAACGATCCGCTGACCAACCTGAATAGCGGTCTTTCGACCAACCTGGTGCTGGGCTTGAATTCGATCGCGGAGGTGACCGTCAACACCGTTTCGTATGCGGTCGATCAGGGCCGGTATGGCGCTTCTCAGGTAAACTACGTCACCAAGTCCGGCACCAACCGGTTTCACGGAAACCTGTATGAGTTGTGGAACGGCTCAAAATTCAACGCGGCGGATTTCTTTACCAACGCTACGCCCGGAAACCACAAGCCCCGCTCCACGGTGAATCACTTCGGCGGAAGTTTGGGAGGGCCTATTCTCCATGACAAGCTGTTCTTCTTCTTCGATTCCGAATGGGTTCGGATTGCACTACCGATTGTTACTGCCACGACCGTGCCGACGCAGGCATTCGAGGCGTATGTCTTAGAACAGTTGCCGCGCGGTGGTGTGGACTCCGTAACTGGATCGACTTATCAACCAGCGCCCCAGCTCGTGCCGTTTTACCAGAAGCTATTTTCTCTTTACGGCAATACCGCCGGGACGGCGCTTGCGATTCTCGGCTGTCCATTCAACAGCAATGGGAGCGTTGCCGCCGGCATTCCTCCGAATGGAAACGGTTGCGCGAACCGCCAGAGCGTTTC
>DATFZA010000003.1:0-3679 GCA_035314765.1 Bryobacteraceae bacterium | reverse complement strand
CCGTTCGCTGGCGAGCGCATCCAGGCAGTCCACCGCCCCCAGAATTCGCGCGCCGATCGGGATGCTCTCGCCCGATAGCCCATCCGGATAACCGGTGCCGTTCCACTTTTCGTGATGCGAACGCACGATGGGCGCTACCGCGTAGGGGAACCCGATCTGCTCCACGATTTCCGCCCCGACTATGGTATGCGTCTTCATCTTCTCGAACTCCTCCGGCGTCAAACGGCCGGGCTTTGAAATGATGTAATCGGGCACGGCGATCTTGCCGACGTCATGCAGTAGCGCCGCTGCCCGCAATGCCTCCAACTGGAGTTCGTCCAGTCCCATCTCCCTGGCGACCTCTAGAGCATAAACCTCAACTCGCCGTAAATGATCGGCCGTAGTCTGGTCCTTGGCTTCGATCGCCAGCGCCAGCGTCTCGATCGCGCGCCGATTCAACCGCGCCACATTCTCGGCATGAGCGCGTTGCGTCTCCGCCAGGTTCTTCTCGTTCTCTATATGCGAGAGCCGGAGCAGATTCTCGTTGGCCTCTCTCAGGTCCGCGGTGCGGTCGGCCACCAGACGAACCAGGTTGCGCTCCCGGCGGCGCATGGCGATTCCCCGCAATCGGGACAACAGGCCGACCACGGCTAGAGGAAACGTGAACAACACCGGCAAAATCCAGGGCGATTGCCACCACGGAGCCAGGATCTGAAACGAGAACGCCGCCGGTTTTGCGCTCCATCGGCCCCAGCCATCCCGGGCGAGAAGCTCCAGCCGGTATTTCCCAGTTGGCAGACCGTCGAACTGGAGCTCGCGTTGCTGCGTTTCCCGCCATTCCTCGAAGAGCGGCGTCATACGATAGCGGAATAAGACTGAACTCTCGCGCGCGAAGGTAAGGGCCGAGAACCTGGTGTGCAGCATATTTGACGCATGATTCACGGAAGGATGGGTCGCGGCGTCAACTTCTTTGTTCCCGAGGATCACCCTGGTATAGATCACGTCCGGGGTGTAGATACGGGCTGACGGCTGCGGCGTGAATCGCGCCAGGCCGCCGCTGGTGCCGATCCAGACCGTGCCGTCGGGCTGTGCGGAGAATCCGTTCAGATCGCAATCGTCCCAGATCAGGCCATCGCGGCGGTCGTAATGGTTCCAGACGCTCCCGTCGAAAACGTCAACGCCAGCATCCGTACCCGCCCAAAGCCGTTGCCGGCTGTCAAAACCAAGAAAATAGATGGTCGCGGGTTTCCCACCCGGATTACTAGCAGGACTGATCCTGGGGACGCCGTCCTTCATTCGGATGCGATCGAGGCCCCCGCCATAGCGGTATCCGACCCACACATCGCCGTTCTTCGCCGCCGCCAGACTCAGGACCACTTCGTGGCTCAGACCATCGGACCGGGTGATGTGGCTCCAGTTTCCTCCCGACAGACGGAACAGCCCTCCGGCCGAGCCGGCCCAGATATCGCCGTTCGCCCCTTCGATCGCGGCCCAGAACTGGATTCTTGGCACTGGCTCGGCCGGGCGGAATTGCAGCGTGTTAAGATCAGCCACAAAGAGCCCGTGTTCCGTCGCCGCCCAGATTCTGTTCTTGCTGTCGAGGGTGAGGGTAAACGGATTCCTCCCGCTGAGTCCCTGCATTTCCGTGAACCACTCAATCTGCCCCGTGACTGGATTGAAACGAGCCGCGCCTTGCGATTCCGTGCCAAGCCATAATCTTCCGGCGCTGTCCCTCCGGATGGAATGGATCGCGATCCGGCCAAGTTGCGGCTGCCTTCGCCAAGTCCACACTTCATGCACCTTCGCGCCCCGGAACAGGCCGGCCTCGGTGCCCGCCCAAACCGTACCGTCAGAAAGCGGTAACGTCTCATAGACGATCTCATTGGCAAGACCGCTGTCGGAGGTGAAACCCTCCCACTCCTGGTAACCGGCCCAGCGCACCAGACCGCGCCCGAGTAGTCCGATCCACAGAGACCCTTCCCGATCCTGCAGCGCGCAATATACGGAACCCCGCAAACCAGCATCGCGGCCGACGCTCTTCCAGGAATTGCCATCCCGGATCACCAGTCCATCGTTGGTCCCAACAACCACTCTGCCTGCGGAATCGACGCTAAGGACACCCGTCGCCCCGGTAGTGAGAAACTGCGAGTCCGGCGATTCAAACCGCTTGGCGCCGCGACGCAACACCGCCACTTCCGACCTGCCCTGCACCCACAGATCGCCGTTTCCCGCTCTCTGAATGCCTTTCCACTGGGATAGCGGGAGACCAGCGTTCATCCCAAAAACAGCGACCCTCCCGCCGTTAAACTGGCACAACTGCCGGTCGCAGCCGAACCAAACGGTATTTCCTTCCACCAACAGACCATAGGCGTTGGGGTTTTCCACACCGCTGGGCTTGCCTATGAGATGAAATGCGAAGGAGGTCGTATCCTTGCGCGTGACGACCATCAACCCGGCATCAGTGGCGAGCCAAGTGGATCCTTTGCCGTCGGACTGAATTCCCGAAAACCAACTCACACTCTTTGCCCCGGGCATCGGGATTGGCTCGAATCGTTCGCCGGCTTTTCGAAACAGGCCAATCTGTCCGCCCGCCAGGAGACTCCCGTCTGGCGCTTCCCCAAACGCGACTCCGCTGGACGGCGGGATCCCGTTCTTCGATGCAAAGGATTGAAATCGCTCGCCATCATAACGGAAGACTCCGTTTTCCGTGCTGACCCAGAGAAACCCCTGCTGGTCCTGATGAAGGCCTTTTACTCCCAGGTTGGTCAGCCCCTCGTCGATACCGTAGGCCCGGAAGCTGTACTGCTGGGACTCGGCGCTCCCGAGCAGTGCCAAGGCGGCCGTCAGAATGCGAAAACAGCGGAGGCGTTCCGTCATATCAGGAAGCGTTCAGGCCGGTTTTCCGTCATGCAAAATGCCCGGCAAGCGGAAGCAGTCCATCCGTTTAATGCCTGCGCCAATTCGCATGAAGACACATATCGGCCGATTCACGGGCTGCATCAGGAATGTGGTAAGTAATTGAAGATTATCGATAAACTATGGAGAAAGGCAAGGTCTTTGAGTGGCTCCGGCAACAGGCGGCCGATAGCAACTGGTCTGAGCTGAGATGCACATTTGTCCGCCAAAGCCGTCACACAATTGGCGATGAGGCTATCGGCTTGATACGCCGGCAGCGGGGTGCAGGCTTGCGCTGGCGGCAAGACAGATATCGGGTGCTGGTGCAACCGCGCCGAAGGTAGGAAATCCTAGCTGTGTTTCTATGTTCGCAATGGGCATCGGACAACTCACCGCGGGAATCGGAGTGCGGGATGGCCACATGTACGCGCCGCGGCTGATGCCGAGGCTGGGTTTCCTGAAGACGGAGAAGTCCGCGCTTCGCTGCGGCATTACAACACGCATCAGGAGATTGGGCGCTCTCTCAGTGTTATTGAAGAGATCGCCGCATGAATCGCCCTCCCCGTCACGACACTAAGAGTAAGAAGCCCTAAAAATTTGACGATCGAAATCGATTCAGCGCCTTCTAGCCCGAACGTTAGTGAGGGGATTGGCGAGGTTCCCCTCACTAACGTTCGGGGCTAGACTTCTTCCTCGCCACCACAAAGTACGCGGCGGTCACCAGTATCAGCCAGGGAATCCCGGCGATCATGGTGATTCTCATTCCCTCCACCCACCAGGTCGTGACCAGGATCGCGAGCAGCAG
>DATFZA010000002.1:0-9647 GCA_035314765.1 Bryobacteraceae bacterium | reverse complement strand
ATCCTGGATGAAGCCCAGAACAGCACGCCGGAGCAGATGAAAATGGTGCTGACGCGCCAGGGATTCAATTCGAAAATGGTGGTGACCGGCGACCTGACGCAGATTGACTTGCCTTCCGGCAAACGCAGCGGACTCGGCGATGCCGTAGAAGTGCTGCGCGGCGTGGAAGGCATCACTTTCGTGACGTTTGACGATAAGGACGTAGTGCGTCACAGCCTGGTGCAAAAGATCGTTAAGGCTTACGAGCGGCATGCCGAGCTAACCGGCGCCAACCGGCAACTGGCGCTCCGGCTGACGGTGCCTGAAGTGGCTCCGGAGGTGCTGGTTCCTGCGCCATCAGGACCGGCGGGTCCGGAGATTCCGCTCGCCTAAGGTCCCCATGTCGGCTCAGCAAAGCACCGTAATTTTTTCCCCCGCCACCGGCAAAATAAGACGGCGCCCGCTACGCGAATTCGCACGCACGTTGCAGACCGAGATAACCGGGGGGCGCGCATTTGATGTGCTGATGGCCGATGATGCCGAACTCGAGCGCCTGAACCGCGAGTTTCGCAAGAAACCATATCCCACCGACGTGCTGTCTTTTGGATCGGGCAAAGCTGAAGGCTTTCTGGGCGAGATTGCGATTTCGGAAGACCGCGCGGCCGCTCAGGCGATCGAGCACGGGCATTCCAAAGACTGCGAAATCCGGATTCTGATGTTGCACGGCGTGCTGCATTTGACCGGTTTAGATCACGATTCGGACGGCGGCGGCTATAACAAAATGGCGCGGGCAGAGCGGCGCTGGAGAAAACATTTCGGCTTGCCGGCTGGATTGATTGAGCGGGCCTGCGCATGAACGCCGTCTTGTACGTGGCGATTGCGATCATGGCCGGCGTGCTTACGCTGGTCACCCTGCTGCAACTGCTGTATATGGAATCGCAACGGCTGCTGGCGCGCGATTTGCCGGCTCTGGAGTTCTTCAAGGAAAAGCTCGAAGACTTGCTTGGCTTGCCCGTAGACCGGGGCGCCTTGACGTTTTCGTTGATCAAGCACACCCTGCTGCTGTTGCTGGCGCTCTGTTTCCTGGCCGTGCATTTGGGCGACACGGCGCCGTCCTGGGAAGTCTTTTTGGAAGCTGCGCTGCCGGCCTGGCTCACCATGCTGGCTTCCACTTACGTCGTGCCACAGTTGATTTACCGCAAAACCAGCGGTCATTGGCTGGTCCCGCTGGCGCCTGTGCTCAGAGCGTGCGCATTGCTTATGCGCCCACTGGTGGGAGCGTTGGGCTTTTTCCAATCCTTGATCGAACTGGCACAGCCGGATGCGCCGGCCGCGGAAAACGGTAAATCGGCCGAGAATATCGAAGCCCTGATTTCCGCCGGCGAAGAAGAAGGACTCATCGAAAAGGAAGATCGCAAGTTGATCCAGTCGGTGGTTGCCTTCGGCGGCAAGACGGTGCGTGAGGTGATGACGCCCCGGCCGAACGTGGTTGCGATTGAGGCCACTCGTTCCCTGGCGGAGTTGCGCGAACTGGTGATTGAACAGCAATACTCCCGGATTCCGGTGTATGAAGGGACCATCGATCACATTGTCGGCTTCGTCCACGTCCGGGACATGTTTGAGCTGTCTGAAGAGGACCGCAAGAACCGCGTGGTGCGGGACTTAACGCGGCCCATCCGGTATGTACCCGAAACCAAACCGGTAAACGATCTGTTGCGTGAGATGCAACAGGACGGCGCTCACATGGTGGTCGTGATCGACGAGTACGGCAACACGGCCGGACTGGCGACGATGGAAGACCTGGTGGAAGAGATCTTAGGCGAGATTCATGACGAACATGAGCCTGAGCGCGATGTCTATCCGGAAGGCGATACGTATGTGATGTCGGGCAGCCTGGATTTGGACCGCTTGCAAGACCTGCTGGGGTTTCGTCCCCAGGAGGAAACCGAATCGACCACGGTGGGTGGGCTAGTGAGCGAGTGGATGGGACATGTGCCCCACGCAGGCGAGGTGGTAGAGCGGGAAGGCATCCGAATTGAGGTACTGGCCGGCAACGATTTGCGCGTGAACCAGGTACGTGTGTCGAAGACCGCGGATGCTCGCGTGTCCTCTTCCCAAGTGTCTTCATGACACACCGTTCCGGATTTGTAACCTTGATCGGTCGTCCCAACGCGGGCAAGTCCACGCTGCTAAATGCCCTGGTGGGTGACAAACTGGCGATCGTTTCCGAGAAGCCTCAAACCACCCGAACGTCCGTGCAAGGCGTACTCACTCTTCCTGACGCACAGGTGGTATTCATCGACACGCCGGGGATACATGAATCCAAGACGCTGCTCAACCGGCGCATGATGACGGTGGTGCGCTCCGCGTTGGAACAGCGCGATCTGATTCTGTATCTGACGGATTGTACGGTTCCCTTTGGCGCGCCAGAACAGGAGGCGCTGAATATTCTAAGCAAGGTGTCCACGCCCGCGCTGCTGCTGCTGACTAAGGTGGACCTATTGCAGGACAAGCGCTGGCTGTTGCCCCGGATCGAGCAATTCAAGTCGGTGCGCGAGTTTGAAGATTATTTGCCGGTGTCGGCGGTGAGTGGCGAAGGGATGGAAGTCCTTCGCCAGGCCATCGTTTCGCGCCTGCCGGAGGGGCCTCCGTTCTTTCCGCCCGATTACCTAACCGACCAGCCGGAGCGGTTTCTCGCGTCGGAGATGATACGCGAGAAAATCCTGGAGGAAACGCGCCAGGAGGTGCCGCACTCGGTGGCTGTTCTGGTGGACCAATGGCAGGAGACACCGAAACTTACTCGCATTGCGGCTACAATTTTTGTGGAACGGCCAGGCCAGAAAGCTATTCTGATCGGCGCCAAGGGCGCAACCATGAAAAAAATCGGCAGTGCCGCGCGGACGGAGATCGAGACTATGCTGGGCAAGAAGGTCTTTCTGGAGTTGTTCGTGAAAGTGACCCCGGAGTGGCGCGAGAGCGAAGAATTTCTCAAAGCCATTGACTGGCGTTCCATCGGGGGAAGAGAATTGGACTCGGAACCCAAACTGTGACTATCATGCGATTCTTTGCCATCCTGCTTCTGTTTGCGCTCATTCTGACGTCCGTCTTCGCCGCCGATAAGAAAGGCGACAAAACCCTGAGCGACGACGCCATCTTCGACCAAGTCCACCTGCACCTGGCGAGCGATCCCGATGTTGGGGCGCGCGCCATCGAGATTACCGTGAAGAATGGCGCGGTCACCTTGTCCGGCAAAGTGAGAACCGAAAAGCAACGCGACAAGGCCGGGAAGCTGGCCAAGAAGGTCAAGGGCGTGCAAAGCGTGGACAATAAGCTGGTTGTTACCCAAGACTAGCCCGCGCCGATGTGGGGCGGAGGCCCGCGTCCGCGCGCGACCCCTGGTCGCGCCTCTCCTCTCTCCGTTAATTAAGTCCTACTAGGGACATCGGGAACTCTTGAGACTCGCGAAATAAAGTGACAGGCGCGCCTAGCTGGCGGGCTAGTAACGCTCCGCGCGCGGGTTAATAACCCGCAGCACTCTCGAAAACCTGCCTTCATGCCAGGCGCCCGGGGGACACAGCTACGATAATTTCGGCCGAAGGAGTTCGGGATCGAGCCCGCTGTGTCCCCATCCGCGTCGCGAACTCGCCCGTTTTCATTCTTCCTTCTGTGCGCCCCGGCGCTCATCCGAAACAGGTTGATAACCTGTCCCACAGGCCGACATAGCGAGCCTCCAAAAGACCCTTCGCGCCGCGCCGATTTACGATTATTGACACTCCCCGCTGTAACCGCTGCATCTCTATGCTCGCCAATAGGTTAATGAGACTTCTGGGGGTTTATTGCGTCCTTCTGTGGGGCGCAATGTTACCGGATCACGCGCATGCTCAATCGCCCGCGCTGAAGAACGTGCTGGGCGAAGTCACCGCCGTCGACCCATCGTCTAAGCAAATCAAGTTGAAGGCCGATAAAACGGCTGTGGCCTATATCGTGATGGTGGACGACAAAACCTCCTTGGTCCGGTTAGCGCCCGGCGAGACCGATCTGAAGAAAGCCACTCCCATCAGCCTGACCGACGTTTCAGCGGGAGACCGCATGCTGGCGCGCGGACCAGTTCCTGAGGATGCATCCCAGTTTCCGGCGACCAGGATCGTGATCATGTCCAAAGCCGACATCGCGAAAAAGCAGGAGCGCGATCGAGCTGAGTGGCAGAAACGGGGAATCGTCGGTACGGTGTCTGCGATTAATGCCGATACGAAAGAGATCACCGTGGCGGCGCGCGGACGGGAGGCGAAGACGGTGGTGGTGGACGGCGCGGCAGTGCAGGGCGTGAAACGATATTCGGAACGGTCGACGAAGTTCGCCGACGCCAACTCCGCAACGCTAGTGGAGATTCAGCCCGGGGACACGATTCGGGTTTTGGGCGACAGGAGCGAAGATGGCGCCCGCATGAAGGCTGAGGAGATTGTCTTTGGAACCTTCCAAACGATCGCCGGAACCATTTCGTCAGTAGATGCAGAGAAAGGTTTGGTCCGCGTCCAAGACTTGAATACCAAAAAGCCGGTGGAAGTTGCTGTAAGCAAGGACACGATCGTGCGGCGCTTGCCACCGCTGATGGCGCAGGGCATGGCGGCGCGTCTCCGAGGTGGCGCGGCCACGGCAGTTACCCCCGGCGCTTCTTCTGGTGCTTCTTCTGGTGGTCCACCCCCGGCACCGCGGCCGGGAGGCGGCGATCTGGCACAAATGCTGGAGCGACTGCCCGCTGTTCCGCTGAGCGAACTCAAGAACGGCGACGCGTTGATCATTAGCAGCTCGCGCCCCTCCGATCTTTCGAAGATCACGGCGCTCACGCTGGTGGCTGGAGTGGAGCCGTTTCTGCAAGCCGCGCCTCGCAGCGCTGGCGCGATTAACTTGGGCGGTTGGAATTTGGACGGGGGCATCCCCGAGCAATAAAGCTAGGGCAACTCATATACATGATCAAGAATCTTCTTCTCATACTGACTTTGTGCTCTGCCATAGCTGTTGCGCAGAATACCGGCGCCGTGAAAGGCACCATCACCGACGAATCGGGCGCCTTGGTGCCGGGCGCGAAAGTAACTGCCTCCAGCCCCAGCGGCGTAGTCAAGGCGACTACTTCCGGAAGTGATGGCTCATACACCTTGAACGGTCTGGCACCCGGAAAATACACCGTGCAAGCGTCTTCCCCCGGACTCACTCAGATACAACCTGCGTCCGCAGACGTGGCCGGCGCGCCGGTCACTCTCAATATCCCGCTTCGCGTGGTACTGGAGAAGCAGGAAGTGACGGTGCAGGAGAATGTCGGCCCGACCATTACCACCGATCCGACCCAAAACGCCGGCGCGCTGGTGCTGCGTGGATCGGACTTGGATGCCCTCTCCGACGATCCGGATGACTTGCAATCGGACCTGCAAGCTCTAGCCGGTCCCGCGGCCGGTCCCAACGGCGGGCAGATTTACATTGACGGGTTTACTGGCGGACAGTTGCCGAACAAAGATGCGATTCGAGAAATCCGCATCAATCAAAACCCGTTTTCGCCCGAGTACGACAAGATCGGCTTTGGCAGAATTGAAATTCTGACCAAGCCGGGCACCGACAAATTCCGGGGAACGGCTTACTTCAACTACGGGAACGATATTTTCAACTCGCGCAACCCATTTTCCTCCGTGAAGCCGCCGTTTGACTTGAAGGAATTCGGAGGAAACCTGAGCGGACCGGTTGGCAAGAAGGCGTCTTTCTTTCTCGATGTCGACCGCCGCCTGATCGATAACAGTGGCGTGGTAAATGGGACCGATCTGAATGCCCAGGGCAATCCGACCCCCTTCTCCGAAGTCTTGACCGAACCATTTCGCCGCCTGCGCATCAGCCCGCGCCTCGATTACCAGCTAAGCTCGAACAACACTCTGACCATGCGCTACGCCTACACCAAGAACTTGCAGGACAACCAGGGTGTGGGCGGCTTCAACGAGACTTCGCGCGCTTATAACTATTTATTCGAAGAGCAAACGGTCCAAATCACCGAGACTGCGGTCCTGACCTCCAAGGTCATCAATGAAACCCGCTTCCAATACCTGCACGATCTGACCGGCCAGAATTCCGTATCCGACGCTCCTTCCATTAACGTCCAAGGAGCCTTTAGTACAGGCGGCTCCAGTGTCGGACGATATGAGGATGTAGAAAATCACTACGAGATTCAGAACTACACGTCCATCGCCGCCGGAGTGCATAGCTGGAAGTTCGGTGTGCGTTTGCGCGCGGTTTCCCTCGACAATTTCTCCACCAGTAACTTTGCTGGTACTTACACGTTCACCTCCCTTGATCAGTACCAATTGCAGATGCCCAGCCTGTTCACGCTTAACGTGAACAACCCAGGTAGCAGTCCCCTGGTGCATGCCGGCCAGGTGGATGCCGGGATTTTCGTAAACGACGATTGGCGCGTCCGGCCCAATCTCACACTCAGTCTGGGGTTGCGTTACGAGATGCAAACCAACATCCACGACAAGGCGGATTTCGCGCCCCGCATCGGGTTCGCATGGGCCCCCGGGACCGCGGCGATGAAAACCTTCCAGCGTCCCAAGATCGTGATCCGTGGTGGCTTTGGCATCTTTTACGACCGCTTTTCCGAGCAGAATGTGTTGACGGCCGAGCGCTACAACGGTGTCAACCAGACTTCTTATCTCATTCCCAACCCCACCTACCCGGTGCCTCCTACCGTGGCGGAACTGGCCGCCGTGCCCTCTACTGTGTATCAGATCGACCGCAGTCTGCGGGCACCCTACGTCATGCAATCGGCCATCGGCGTGGAGCGTCAATTGCCTCGCAACACCACGCTTGCCCTCACCTACACCAACACTCACGGTCTGCACCAGTTTTTGACGCGCGACCTCAACGCTCCTCTGCCTGGTACTGGAGGATTCTACCCCGTCGCGGCGGTGCTGCCCTATCCAGCCCAGGGACCGATTTATGACTACGAATCGGCCGGCTTGTATAACCAGAATCAGATCATGACGAATGTCAACAGCCGGCCCACCAGCAAAATCACGCTGTTCGGCTTTTACCAGTTGAACTACGCCAAGAGCAATACGGATGGGCTCGGGACGTTTCCGGCCAATCAGTATAATTTGGCCGCCGAGTACGGCCCAGCCAGTACCGATGTCAGGAATCGCGGAGTAATTGGCGGCTCAATCGCCACGTGGTGGGACCTGAGACTGAGTCCTTTCATTCAGGCGCAGAGCGGCGCGCCATACAACATCATCACCGGCACTGACCTCTACGGCGACTCGCTATTTAGTGTCTCCCGGCCCGGACTCCTTCCGTTTGGTACACCTACAGCGGGGACGGACCTCATAAAGACTTCCTACGGCGTGCTCGATCCCAACCCCACCCCCGGGGAGACGCTCATCGGCCGCAACGCCGGCCGAGGGCCGGGTCAGTTCACCGTGAATCTGCGCCTTTCGAAGACATTCGGCTTTGGACCAACCAAGGAAGGCTCTGGCGGCAGCGGGTTTGGCGGACCCGGTGGACCGGGCGGCGGGCATGATCATGGCGGCGGCGGACGAGGCGGAATGATGATGGGCGGAATGGGTCCGGGTGGACCGGGAGGCGGCACCACCAACCGCCGTTATAACGTTACAGTGTCCATTTCGGCGCGCAACCTCTTCAACCATGTGAATGACGGGCCCATCATTGGCAACCTCAGTTCTCCCTTATTCGGACAAGCGAACTCGGTGGCGGGCGGTTTCGGGGCTTTCGCCGAAAACGCCAACAACCGCCGGATCGAGCTGCAAGCGCGGTTTAGCTTCTAAAGGAGTTTGGGGACCTGAGGAGACTTGCTTGCCCGTCAGCGTCTAACCCTGAACGTCAGTGAGGGGACTCATGCAATTCCCTTCACTGAACGTTGCCCGTGCACTGCGGGCTCAAGAAGCCCCCACCGGCTGTCTTCCTGCCTCACAACGTGCTGATACACTGGGTGTTGCCCATGGCTATCAGTAAAGAACTGCTTGAGATCCTGGTTTGCCCGCTGTGCAAGGCTACGGTAGAGCTGAAACCCGACGGCAGTGGACTAAAATGCGTCCAGTGCAAGCGGGTGTATCCCATTCGCGACGACATTCCAGTGATGCTGATCGACGAAGCCAAGGTAGAGGAGTAACTGCCGCGCAATAGGCCGCCGCCCGATTTTGATCGCTCAAACAAAATCGATGAATCACGTTCTCGATCGTCTCCCCGCCGGTTCGCGCGTGGCGGTGTTGCGCCTGCGTTCCCTGGGAGATTGCGTATTGACCACGCCGGCTTTGGCTTTGCTCAAGCAGGCGCGTCCGGACCTGGAGTTGGCGGTGGTTGTGGAAGATCCGTTTTCGGCCGTGTTTCAGGGTAATCCAGCGGTGAATCGGATTCTCAGCCCCAGCGCTATTGAGTTAGTCCGCTGGCGTCCGCGGCTAACTATCAATCTGCATGGCGGAACGCGCAGTCTTCAACTCACCGTGGCTGCCAGAGCGCGTTTTCGGGCGGGGTTCGGGCACTTCCGGTTTCAGCCAGTCTATAACATCCGCATTCCGCGAGCGCAGCAGATACTCGGCGTGGAGCGGCCGGTGCATACGGCCGAACATCTAGCGTCGGCGATGTTTTATTTGGGCGTTCCGGAATCGGACGTGCCGCGCGCCCGTTTATACGCCACGCAGCCCGAAACCGGCGACTACGCGGTGTTGCATCCGTTTGCTTCCGAGCCCGAGAAGACCTGGGGCGCGCGAAACTTTATTCAGGTCGCGCACCATTTGCAAGCCTCCGGTATCGAGCCCGTATTCGTCGGCGCTCTATCGGACGATTTCTCGCCATTTAACGCCTACCGCTGCCTGGCCGGCGCTCCGCTGGAAACCGTAAAGAACGTCATCGCGGGAGCGGCGTTGTTTATTGGCAATGACAGCGGGCCGGCGCACATAGCGGCGGCTTTCGGCAAACCGGTGATGGTCTTCTTCGGCCGGTCTGATGCGGCGGTCTGGGGCCCCTGGAAAACTGAGTCCACCATTTTTCAAGTCAGCGCCGATGCCGATGAAGTTCTTGTAGCTCTGCCCGCGCTATTGGCCTTACCGCGATGAAAGACTTTGCCCGGCTGCTGCGCTTAGTCCGGCCGTATACGCCGCAGTTGCTGGTTTCCGTGATTTTGATGGCGCTGGTGGGGGCTTCGCAAGCGCTGATGGCGCTCTTAATCGGACCCGTCTTCGATCGGGTATTGAAGCCCGAGTCCGCCGACTCGCCCATCCCGCTGGTGCAGATTCCTCACTTCGGCGCGATTGACCTGCAAAATTTCATGCCCTCTTCGGTCCACAACGTGTGGACCATGGTCGAGATCGCCATCCTCTTCGCGTTTCTGGTGAAGGGTTTGTGCGACTACCTGGGCAATTACATGATCAACTATGTCGGCCTTTCCGCAGTAATGGATTTGCGCCAGAAAGTGTTTGACCGGGTGCTGCGGCAGGACGCGCAATTTTTTGAGACCAACTCCACCGGGCGTCTCATGTCGTCCATCATGAACGATCTTGAGAAAATTCAGGTGGCGACTTCCAATATGCTAGCCGACTGGCTACGGCAGTCTTTCTCGGCCGCGTTCCTGCTGTTCGTCGTGATTCAAAAAGACTGGCGGCTCGCGCTGGCCAGTTTGA
>DATFZA010000001.1:0-5206 GCA_035314765.1 Bryobacteraceae bacterium | reverse complement strand
GCGCTTGGACTACGTCAACTGTGGTCAGCAGCCGGCCATCATCCTGCGGAATGACGGCACGATTGAATTCCTTGAAGGAACCGCGCTGCCCCTCGGACTCCTGCGCGACTGGACCGGCGAAATGAATTCTGTCCAGCTCCGAAGCGGTGATCTGCTGTGCGTGTGTTCGGACGGCGTGATCGAAGCCGGCCTCGAAAACGGATCGGAGTTTGGAGTAGAGGGGCTGATCTCCGTCCTCGCCACAAATCCCGACCAGGATGTCGAATCAGCGGTCGCGCGCATCGCACAGGCCATGCGCGCATTCGCGCCGGACGGGCCAACCGACGACACCACCATCGTCGCCCTGCAAGTCTCCTGAGGCCGGCGAACTATGGCAAGATTGTGAATGTGAAGTTGCTCAAGTACATCGAGCTGAAGAGTGGCTACTCGGATAACGGCCCGGCCTGGATCGGATATGTGACACCTTCAAAAACAGGGCGAACTGTCTACTTCAACGGCCGGGCTCTCGGGAAGCATAAGGGACAGCGGCGCGATACCGACGGCGGCAACTATTGCGACATGGAGTCTGGTGAGTCGTTCTGGGTGTCCAGTGTCAAGAAAAATGGCCAAGACCGGCATTGGGCGGGAGCCGGCAAAATATTGATTGAGGCCGACGCCGTTTCCGAATACCTGTCAATAACGGGCGCCAGCGCACTGGACAAAGCACGGCACGAGGTCACGCACTCCATCGTCTCAACCGACATTACGAGATTCGAACGGCTGGCGAACACCCGACTAAGCGAAGCTTGCGGCACCTCCAGACCTCCACATGCCAGCATCGTTAAAGATGCTTTTAAGATGCGAGCGGAGCCCATGGTCAATTTGAGTCAGGATATTCACCCCCTCACCGATTTCAAGAGAAATACAAGCGCGTTCGTGAACCAAATGAAGAAGACACGGAGGCCGGTTGTCCTTACTGTCAACGGCAAAGCGGAACTCGTCGTTCAGGACGCGGAGAGCTACCAGCAGATTCTCGACCGGCTGGAGCATTTTGAGGCCGTTGAGGCGATCCGCTTGGGTATCGCCGCAGCAGAGGACGGCCAGGTCAAGCCCGCACGGCAGGCGCTCCGACAGCTTCAGGAGAAACTTGGCATTCCGGATTCACCCCGCTCTGATTGATGCCGAGGAGTATGTTAAGTTCATCCGAGAAGTTCGCTTGGAGCCGAAAGCTGCCGACAAGTGGTTCCCCCCGGACTGCTTGCCGCTATTTTCTCTCTCGAAGAATTCCCGGAGCGTTGTCCCATCATCCCCGAGGCCGTTGACCACGGCGCCCAGGAGGTTCTGGTTTACCGGATTTATCACGGCGCGCGGAAGACAATCGGACCGGAGGACATCGGTTCGTAGTTTAGCCCCCTCGCCACCTCCCTCTTGACTTTCCCCTCGTCTTAGCGTCTACTAACTTAGTAAGCACTAACATGAGTGTCATCCACAAACTCCCAGCCCTGGAACGCCGCGCCGCCATCGTCGACGCAGCGATTAACTTGTTTGCCGACAAAGGCTTCCGGGGAACTACCACGCGCGAGCTGGCCTCCGTCGTGGGTGTCAGCGAGCCGGTCCTCTACCAGCATTTCGCCACCAAGAGCGAACTCTACTCGGCCATCATCGAGTCCAAGTGCGCCGAAATCCACCGCGTCACCGCGGAAGTGGAATCCTTCCGCAACACGGCCGACGACGAAGCCTTTTTCACGTTTCTCGCCGAGCTGATTCTCGACTTTCACGACCAGAATCCCAGTTATCTGCGGCTGCTTTTGTATAGCGGCCTGGAACGTCACGAACTCGCCGACCGCTTTCGCCAGCGCGAGTCCAGAGTGTTCGTCGAAGCCGTCATCGACCACGTGCGCACGCGAGTGGAGCAGGGCATCTTCCGCTCCGACCTGGATCCGGCGGTGGTCGCGCTCTCCTTCATGGGCATGGTGGCAAACTACGGTCTCGATCGCATCCTGACCCAACATTCCGATTGGCCCGAGGACCGCGCCTCGATCGTGCGATCGATGGTCAGTATTTTCCTCGAAGGCATTCGGAGAAGAGCATGAAAACGATTCTATTGCCGCTGGCCATTGCGGCCATATTGGCCGGCTGCTCGGCTAAACAGGACGCGCCGAAAACCGCCGAAGCGGCCAAAAAGCCCGAGCCGCTGGCCATCCAGACCGCCGCCGCCGAAACGCGGCGTGTCGATAAAGGCATTGCGGTGACCGGCTCGCTCTCGCCCGATGAAAGCGTCAATTTGAGCGCAGAAGTCGCCGGACGCGTTACCGCGATTCACGCCGACTTTGGCCAACGGGTGCGCAAAGGCGAAGTGCTGGCTGAGATCAATCCACAGGAATATCAAATCGCGGTGGACCGCAGTCAAGCCGCGCTGGCGCAGGCGTTGGCGCGAGTCGGTTTGACGCGCGACCAGGAGAATACGCCGCCAGAATCGACGCCCGCCATGCGCCAGTCGCAAGCGCAAATGGACGACGCCAAGTTCAAGTTTGAAAACGCCGCCAAGCTGGTTCAGTCCGGCGACATCTCGCAGGAACACTACACCGAACTCGAAAAAGCGTATCGCGCACGCGAGGCGGGCTTCGACATGCTGCGCGACGACATGCGCAGCTTGTGGGCTCAGGTGGATTCACTCCGCGCCGAACTGCGGCTGGCGCAGAAGCACCTTGCCGACACCCAGGTGCGCGCTCCTTTCGATGGCGCGGTCACGCAGAAAATGGTCTCGGTCGGGCAATACATGAAGGAGAACACGCCCATCCTCATGTTGGTCAAAGCAGACCCGCTCCGCTTGCGCGCCGAAATTCCCGAGAACACTTCCGCCGATGTGCATATCGGTTCTACGCTCACCTTCACCACTGACGCGATTCCGGACGCCGAATTCCACGCAGTCGTGCGCGAATTGAATCCGTCTTTAGATTCCAAATCGCGTGTGCTGGAGGCGGAAGGCCGGCTCACGCAACCCGATTCCCGCTTGCGGCCCGGAATGTTCGTTCAGGTACACCTCACCACCAGAAGCTCCGCGGAGGTGGTCGTGGTGCCCCGGCAAGCTATCTACACTGTCGCCGGTTTGCAAAAGGTGTTCCTGATCCGCCAGAACAAAGTAGTGGAGGTTCGCGTTCCACCCGGCGTCGAGGTCAACGGCTTCGTGGAAGTGCCCTCAGACGCCGTCAAACCGGGGGATCGCGTGGCCGTCACCAATCTGCCTGCGCTAGTAAACAGCGCGGAAGTGCGAGTGGAAAATGCAAAAGCTAGCTGAAGTCTGCATCCGGCGGCCGGTGTTCGCCACCATGCTCATCATGTGTCTGCTGGTGATGGGCCTGGCGTCTTACCGTTCGCTCGGCGTCGATTATTTTCCGAAGATTGACTTTCCCACCGTCACCATCACCACCACCCTGCGCGGCGCCGCGCCTGAAGAGGTGGAATCGCAGGTCACCAAGCGTGTGGAAGAAGCGGTCAACACCATCAGCGGAATTGACGATCTGCGGTCCACGTCGGCGGAAGGCATTTCGCAGGTTTTCATCCAGTTTGTGCTCGAAAAAAACGGCGAAGTGGCCGCGCAGGAAGTGCGCGACAAAGTATCCAGCATTCTGGGCCAGTTGCCGAAAGACACCGATCCGCCGGTGGTGTTGAAGCTCGCCACCGATGCCACGCCGGTGCTCAACGTAGTGGTCTCCTCGCCTCGCGAGCTGCGCGAAACCACCAAGCTGGTGGATGACCGCATCAAGAAGAATATCGAGTCGCTGTACGGTGTCGGCACCGTGCGTTTCGTCGGCGATCGGACCCGGCAAATTCAGGTCTGGCTGGATGGCGACAAGCTGTATTCCTACAACCTGAATATCGATCAGGTCCGCAATTCGCTGGCGCTCCAAAACGTAGAAATTCCCGGCGGGCGTATCGATCAGGGTACGCGCGAAGTTTCCCTCCGCACGCTCGGCCGCGTGGAACGCCCCGAGGACTTCAACCGCGTAATTGTCGCCAATGTGGAGGGCAAGCCAATCCGCGTCGCCGATATTGGCCGCGTGGTCGATGGCGTGGAGGAGCCCAGGTCGCTGGCCCGGCTCGATGGTTCTCCCGCCGTGGTGCTCGAAGTTCAAAAACAGGAAGGCACCAATACGTTGGATGTGATTCGCGCCGTCAAGGAGCGGATTCAGGAGCTGAAGACGTCCCTGCCTCCCGATTTCAAAATCACTTATACCCGCGATCAGTCCGGTTTCATCTCAGACGCGTTTCAAGCCGTGCAGGAGCACCTGATTCTCGGCGGCATTCTGGCAGCCATCGTGGTCTTCGTGTTCATTCGCAACTGGCGTTCGACGTTAATCACCGCCGTGGCTATCCCCACATCCATCATTTCCACTTACACGTTGATGAATTGGATGGGCTTCACGCTCAACCAGATCACCATGCTGGCGCTGGTATTGATGGTCGGCATCGTCATTGACGACGCGATCGTGGTGCTCGAAAATATCTTCCGCTTCATGGAAGAAAAGAATCTCTCTCCCATGCAAGCCGCGGTTCAGGGGACGCGCGATATCGGCCTCGCCGTGCTGGCTACTACGCTCAGTCTGGCCATCATCTTTATTCCCATCGCGCTGATGGGCGGCATCGTGGGCCGCTTTATGTCGAGCTTCGGCTACACAGCGGCATTCGCCATCATGGTGTCGCTGTTGGTCAGCTTCACGCTGACGCCCATGCTGTGTTCGCGTTTCTTGAAGCCGTCGCATAACGCCAGTGTTAAGGCCGCAACCAAGGAGAGCTGGCTCTTTCTGATTTTCGATGTGCCCTATAAGCGCATGCTGCGTTGGTCCATGGCTCACCGCTGGGTGATTGTTGCGGCCTGCGTGGTTGTGTTGATCTCGATCGTGCCGTTGTTCATGATTATCGGCAAGGATTTTCTGCCCAATGACGACCAGTCCGAGTTTGAAGTAACCGTGCGCCTACCTCCCGGTTCCTCTCTCGAAGGCAGCGACGCGGTAATGAAGGGCCTGGAAGCCGAAGTGAAAAAGCTGCCCGGCATCCGCAACATGCTCACTACGATCGGCGCGGACGTGCGCCGCCAGGTGGACCGCGGATCGATCCTGGTGGAGTTGGTTCCACCCGAACAGCGCAATCTGCACCAGAAAGCGCTCATGTTGATGGCCCGCGACCGGCTGAAAGGCTTCCACGATCTCGTCATCGCCGTGCAATT